>NZ_FMXB01000048.1 GCF_900103415.1 Methanobrevibacter millerae | reverse complement strand
ATGATAATGATGATTATAAGTTGTTCGTTGCCTTCAATCATATAATATTCGATGGATTGTCAGCTAATGTATTTAAACGTGACCTGCAGGATATTCTTGATGGGGAATCAATCAGTGTGGATGAATCATTCTTAAAAGTATCTGCCTTTTCACAGCAAATGCAAAACACCGATGAGTATGCCGATGCTAAAAAGTTCTATGAATCCATGTTAACGGATAATGAAGAAACCAGCACTTTAATGGAGAGCATAGATTCAGATGAACATGGCCACTTAAAAATTGATTTGAATTTGGACATTAACTTATTAAAATCCTTTTTGGACAGTCATGGCGTGAGTGAAAACGTATTATTCACCGCTGCTTTTGCATATACCTTATCTCGCTTTACAGGTTATGAAAATGCTTCATTTAATCTAGTGGAAAATGGACGGGACAGATTCAATAATTTCAATTCCATTGGTATGTATGTGAATACCCTTCCCGTAATAGTCAATTGTAAAAATCAGGATATTGCATCATTTATGGAGAATATGGGCAGCTTAATTTATGATGTTATGAGATATAATTATTATCCATTTAGATTACTTGCAAATGAATATAACATCAATTCAGACATCTTATTCCAATTCATGCCTGAATGGATTGGAGGTATTGGCCAATCCAATGACTCATTAAATAATAGTGAAAATGACATAATAACCAAAAGAAATAGTTCAATCGCCGATCTTGTTGTGGAAGTAGTTCAATTCAGTCAAAATTACAATTTGAATATAATGTATTGCGGCAAATATTCTAAAAGTTTTGTCGAGCATTTCGCCGAATCTTACAAGTTAATATTAAAGCAAATAATTAATGTTGAAAAATTAGAAGAGATTACCTACATTACACATGAAGATATTGAAATTTTAGACAGTTATAATCAAACACGGTATAATTTTAAGTATAATGATATTTTGGATGCATTTAATGATAATTTATCTGAATGTGAGGGTAATGTGTTGGTGGGTTATGAGGACACTAGTTATACTCATGGGCAAGGTGCATTCATTGCAAATGAGGTTGCAGGTAAATTAGATGAATTGGGTG
>NZ_FMXB01000047.1 GCF_900103415.1 Methanobrevibacter millerae | reverse complement strand
TAAATTTGAGTTTAAATTTTAAATATTATTCATTAAGTGATTTAGTTAAAATAAAATATGGGAAGAATCAGAAAAAAGTTCAAGATGATGAAAATGGAAAATATCCCATTTTTGGTACTGGTGGTTTAATGGGATATTCAAAAGAATATCTTTATGATAAACCTTCTGTTTTAATAGGAAGAAAAGGATCAATTGAAAAAGTAAGATATATTGAGGAACCATTTTGGACTGTTGATACATTATTTTATACTGAAGTTAATAATATATTGTAATTCCAAGATTTCTTTATTATTTGATGTCATTAATTGATTTCAGCAGATATAATGAAGGGACATCAATACCTAGTCTGAGAACAGAAACATTATATCGTTTAGATTTTCCAATTCCTAATTTAGAATATCAAAAGGAGCGACTGAAAATTATAAATATATTATCAACAATTGATGATAAAATTGAAACCAATATAAGAATAAATAAAAATTTAACCTCACAAATCGAAGCTTTATACTATTCAATGTTTGTATATTATGATGATTTTCCTAAAAAAAGTTTAGAAGAATGTGAAATTGGTTTGATTCCAAAAGAATGGAATTTAAAGACTTTAGGGGAAGTAACTACACAAATTAAAGAAAAGGTCGGAAAAAATAATTATAAAGTATTTTCTGCAGTAAATACAGGAAATTTGATTTTATCAGAAGAATATTTTGATAAACAAGTTTTTAGTAAATCTATTGAAAAATATATTGTTGTTAAACAAAAAGAGTTTGCTTATAATCCTGCAAGAATTAATATTGGTTCTATTGGAAGAAATGATTTTGATTATGATGGTTGTGTAAGTCCTGTTTATGTTGCTTTCAAAGTCGAAGAAGGATACGAAAATTTCATGAATATGTTCATCAAATCAAAAAGATTTAATCAATGGGTAATTACTTTATCATCAGGTTCCGTAAGACAAACATTAAATTATAAAGATTTCTCAATTATAAAAATAGCCTATCCACCAAAGGATTTAATTAATAAGTTTAACAATATTTATGATACTTATTATGATGTAATTAACTATAATAAATCCATGATAAATAATTTAGAAAGAATTAGAGATCTTTTATTACCTAAATTGATGTCTGGTGAAATTGATGTCTCAGAGATAAATTGTGA
>NZ_FMXB01000046.1 GCF_900103415.1 Methanobrevibacter millerae | reverse complement strand
TAAATTTTTATTTAACTTTTTTAAAACATGTATCTTATCATCTATGGACTTTAAAATGAATGTTATTTTATTTTGTAATTCTAAATTAGTTGGAGTTGAAATTTCAAAGGTTTCAATATCATTCTTATTGATAGATCCAAAAACAGTCCCACTCTCTTTATTAATTAACTGGGGAATATTAGCTTTAATAAGATAATATAAAAATTCATTATTTTTATTTTTCATATCAATGCTACAAATACCTCTTCCAATACATATATCTTCAGAAGCAATATTTAAATCACCTACTGGTGCCCTAACACTCATTAAAACGCTAGTTTTCTTAGCAACTTTTTTAATAGATGTTGTATATAATTCAAATGAAGGATATTTATCTCCAAATGTTTTATTCCCTTGTAAAAATGGCATACCTTCTTGATTTTCATTATAAAATTCTGATTTAGGTGATTGTCCCATAATAACATTAGCTATAGATTTTAGTTCTACTGTTTTCCATTCTAAACTCAAAAATCATTGTGTGTAAATAAAAATTTGAGAAAATTAATTAAAATAATGTATAAAGATTATTTTGAGAGTTTTGAATTAGAAAATATTCCTAACGATTGGGAAATACTTAATATGGAATCAATTATCAATATTTATAATGGATATTCATATAAAGGAAATGAATTACAAGAATCTAATTGTGCAATGGTTACAATAAAAAATTTTAATCGTGATGGAAGTTTTAGAAACGATGGATTTAAAGAAATTGTTTATTCAAATAAAATTAAGGAATATCATTTCATAAATGAAAATGATGTTTTGATTTCCTGTACTGATGTAACTCAAGATGCAGATATTATAGGAAACTGCATAATTCTTCTTGATAAACAAAATTATAATGAGCTTATAATGTCAATGGATTTAGTGAAAATTGAATCTACAATTCCTGAAATTAATAATTTCTTATTAACAACAATATTTAAAAGTTATAGTTTTAAAAAACATATTTTGGGTTATGTTAATGGAACTACTGTATTACATTTAGATAAAAAAGGGATAAAAAAGTTCAAAATAGGACTACCAAAAAATTTATCAGAAATAAAAAATATTTCTGAAATATTTGAGATTATTTATAAAGAAATTCAATGTAATCATAAAGAAATTAATAAATTAGTTAATCTTAGAGATACATTACTTCCAAAATTAATGTCGGGAAAAATTAATGTATCTGAAATAAACATTTAATTACATATTCTAAACTTAAAAATTTTAAATTTTTATTTATT
>NZ_FMXB01000045.1 GCF_900103415.1 Methanobrevibacter millerae | reverse complement strand
TCTGCCAATTAACATTAAACGCCTCAGCTGCTAAATCAGCAATAAAATCTTCTAAGCACATGTTAATCAATAAAATAATTTTCCATGAATTAATGATCTATCCTCTATTTCAGGCATATCCTTAGCTTCTTTTTCTAGAATGTCTGCTTCATTATTCATATTTAATTCTTTTAAAATCTTTATTTTTACCAAAGCAATATCCCTACAATTGCCATCTAAACTAAACGCTTTTTCAATTACATTTAGTGCTTCATTGAAACGTTTTAGGTGAAATAAAGTATTGGCTTTATTAATTAATACATTAATCGATTTGGGGTTAATTTCTAAAGCTTTATCAAAACATATTAATGCTTCATCATATTTGGTCATTTCATCTAGATATAATCCTTTTTTATCCCAAAGAATTTCATCATTCGGATTTAATTTTAATGCTTTATCAATACTCATTATCGAGTTATCATAATCTTTTGATAAACGATAAGAGTTCGATAAATTCGCCCAGGCAACAACATCATTTGCATTAATTTGAAGAGCTTTATTAAAGCAAGCAATGGCTTCATCATATTCTGATAATTCATCATATAAAGAACCTTTATTAATGAGTGAATTTATGTGATTTGGATTTAAGCTTAAAGCATAATTAAAACATTTTAAACTTTCATCATATTTTTTTAATCTGGAAAGAATCAGTCCTTTCGTATTCCAATATTCAACATTGTTATTATTTATCTGCAATGATTTATTTGAGTATTTGAGAGCATCATCTAACATATTCAAAACATATAATAATGTAGCATACATGGCTAAAATGTAATCCTCATTGGTATTAACAACAATTGAATTATAAAAGCTTTTAGCTTCATCATATTTTCCTTGTTCAACCAAAACAGATAATTTACCAACTCTTGCATTTTCGTTCCTATCGTCAAGTAATAAAGCATTATTATAATATTCTAAAGCTTCATCATTTTTGTCCAGTTCATATAAAACTATTCCTTTATTTATTATATTGTCAATATTATTTGGATTTATTTCTAAAGAATTATTTAAATGTAACAATGCATTATCTAAATCGCCAAGATTATAATAAATTTCAAATAAATAGTCATTACATTCAACTGGAGCATAATTCATCTTTAAAAGCTGTAGAAAAATATCCTTGGATTTTTCATATTCGCCCTGTTGAAATAAATCCACGGCCTTTGAAGAAGCCATATTAAAATTATACCTTTTAAATTTTGAAAATATTCCCATATACATTCCACCGTTTTACCCTTTAATTGTGTTATTTAATCCAGTTAATATATCAATTATTTCTTCACCAAATGCATCAATAAAATATCCTGAGGAGGTAAATAAAATAAAATCAATGATTAACCAATTTTTGAAAAATTCAACATATTTCCCTAATTTCCAACATAATTTAGCATGATCATATGCCTCTCTTAATTTTTTACCATTCTCTTCTGGAGGTAAAGGTTTATCATTAAATGATTCATGACCATTTTTTCCAATTATTTTTCGTTCAGTGATTATTTGATCATATTCCTTTAAATCTGGAGTTAATAGGTTAATTATATAATTTAAATCAGAATTTGGATTTATAATCAAATGGCTTGTAAATAAAACATTTGTGTTTATGCTGGATAAATAGAATAATGCAAAGATTAACCTTTGTT
>NZ_FMXB01000044.1 GCF_900103415.1 Methanobrevibacter millerae | reverse complement strand
CAAAGGTTAATCTTTGCATTATTCTATTTATCCAGCATAAACACAAATGTTTTATTTACAAGCCATTTGATTATAAATCCAAATTCTGATTTATATGAATCTTTAAATTTAATATTAAAGTCACCAAACCTAATAAAAGAAAATAAAAGAATACAAGAAGAAAATAAAATAATTTATAACTATGGTATTGGAGGTATTGATCCAAAAGGCCCCTTCGAGCATGTTGGCGAAGAACTTAATAAACAAACAAACTTGCTTAAGCAATCTTTTTATAAATTGGACATTATAAGGATTATTCAAAGCGTATATAAAATTAATTTTATTTTTTTATCTGTCGAAGCAGAAATAATAAATGCTTTGGGTAAAGAAATTACAAACATATTATTGAGCTTAAATAATACAAATAACGGATGATGAACGATTATGAATATTTTATCAAAATTTAACAACATAAAACTAAAAAAGTGTTTTAATAAAGCAATAAAATTATATCGTGAAGGAAAATATGAAAAAAGCATTAAAATTTGCTCATACTTAATAAATGAAAATTTTAATGTTATTGAATGTTATAATTTACTTTTTGAGATATATGATGTTATGGGTGATTTAGATAATGCTTTATTGCATTTAAATAATTCTTTGAAATTAAAACCAGATGATATTGATAATATAATAAATAAAGGAATACTTTTATATGAATTAAAGAAATATAATGAATCTCTAGAAAATTTTAATAATGCATTATTAATCGATGAAAACAATGATTATGCAATAACCGGAAAATTAATTGATTTAATAGATTTAAATAGATCTGATGATGCTAAAAAATTTTTGAATACAATCAATATTGATTCTTCCGATGATTATATTTTAGATAGATATTCTATCGTATTTATTAGATTAAACATGATGGAAAATGCATTAGAACAAATTAATCATGCAATATCAATAAACCCAAAGAAAGACAGATACTGGAATAATAAAGGTTTAATCTTAGATGAATTAAATGATTACGACAACGCTTTAAAATGCTATGATAATGCTTTAAAAATAAACCCAAAAAATGAAATATCATTATCTGGAAAAGCTAGTGTTTTTAAAGATTTAAAAGATTATAATAATGCTTTAAAATACTTTGATGAAGCTTTAACTATTAATCCTGATTGTGTTGAATGTTGGGTTAACAAATCCATAACATACTATTTGTTAAAAGATTATGAAAATTTAGAATTATGCATCAACAAGGCATTAGAATTAGATCCAAATGATTCTAATAATTGGAATAAGAAAGCTTTATTTTTAGATGAAGCTGAAAGGTACGATGAAGCGTTACTCTGCTTTGATAAAGCATTAGAAATTAACCCAAATGCCCTTGATTTATATATTAACAAATCCAATACATTAGTTAATCTAAATCGTCTTGATGACGCATTAAATGTAATCGATGAAGCTTTCAGTTTAGATGACAATTGTCGGGATATTGCTTTGCAAAAAGTAAAGATTCTAAAAGAATTGAGTAGAACTGACGAAGCAGAAATATTAGAAAAAGAAGCTCAAAACCTGCCAGAAATGGAGGATTTACCATTATTTTATTATTATTAATTATACATACTTCGAAAACAAAGAGAAAATTAAAATAATAACGTATGGAGTGAAAATACGAGAATACTATGGAATGATAGATTATGAATAAAATTTTACCTTTTGAAGCGAGAATGGGTAAAGGTCTAATGATATATGGTTTGTTTTTCATATTTATCATTGCCGTGATTTTGTTTTTAATGCTTTTTGTTTATATCATATAATAGGGAGTTATATTGTTATGTGCACGGATGATTGTATTATTGAGACTTTTAATGCATCCCGACATTTGCCTGTGGCTTTTTCATTATGCAATGATTATAACTGTTTATACATTACAGGCGAATCAGACCATAGCATGGGCATGACTGTGGCCGGTGATGCTGAAAATGTTTGGAAATTCCGTTTTACCTGCTCATTTGCCTACAGCTTACTTGAACAGTTAGTGGGAACAAACATCTGGGAAGACCATAATATCGGCAGCGTTACTTTAGGATTGCTTCAAAGATACATGAA
>NZ_FMXB01000043.1 GCF_900103415.1 Methanobrevibacter millerae | reverse complement strand
CTGGAATTTTCTATAATTCCGTTATGGCCTGCCCAAGTTACAGCACCACCATACGCATCATTTTCTGAATATCCATTAACGATATTCAAATCTTTCAATGTAACGCCATTTGAATTAATTTTAAAAATTTTTGCTTGGTTCATACCATCAATTGTAAAATTGTTACCATTAATAATAATTGATTTTGAAATTACTATACCTGTCTTAATATCTCCAGGCTGATATCTATAATTTTTATCTAGATTTATTGTTCCAGATCCTCTATTAATCAATAATTGTAATTCGTTAAATGATCCCTCACCAGCAGAAAGAACATCATCATTTTCAGCAGCAGCTGAAAGAACTTCATCATTCAACTCTTCATTAACATCTGCCGATGCGCTTAAAACTTCGTCTTCAAAAATAATATTCTCCCCAACACCTAAAATTTCAGATGTTGATTCTGTAATATTTTCGCTAGCACTAACTACTCCCAAAGTAGCAGATAAAAATACCAACAATAACAGTATGTATAAAAACAATTTTTTCTCCATAATAAAACTCCATTTTTAAATATAAATTATAAATAATACCCCAATATTAAAATTATAAGATATTTTTGCCTCAATAGATTTTAAAAAAAAAGCCTCTAAGAATAGATTTGCTTTAAATATTAACAAATAAATCTTGAGCCAATAAATTAGCAATATTACTCCAAATTTAATGAAATGTACTGTTTGTAAAAGTGCATAAAGATTTCCATAGATTCTGATTTTTTTACAAACAATAGTAAAATTCTTCAATCCGTAATATAAGTTATATACAATATTCATTTTTTCGTTCTTGAATTTTCAATTAATCAGTTTATTTCATTAAATCATAAAGCATCTTCAATTTTTGAAATGCATTTGAATTTAAGGGTAACTAACAATTAAAGATGTATATTTGACAATTGCATTCATAGACCCACATTTGAGTACATCTTTTTCAACCCACCCAGTTTCACAAATTTTTTTGATAGAAAATACTTTTAAAAATTGCCATATTTCACCTCTTTAACAACAAAATAATTTAAAAAAATAATAAGTTTAAATAAATATTTTGATAAATACAGGTTTTATTGTTATTATATTTAATACTTACCATTTTTTAGTAGATATTTTTCAAATTAAAGAAATATTAACGAGTATATGTTATTTTTATGAGAAAAAATAATAAATTAAAGTAAGAGATTAATTAAATATGTTAAAAAAAAAATTTAAAATAAATTTAAAAAAATAAAAATTATGATAAAAAAACATGTTCATGATTAAAATTTTAAAAAGAATTTGTCAGTAGATTAATTTTTTTTGAAAACCTATTTTTTCGTTAATCTGATACCCATGTTGTGATGAATTTTACTACATTTTAGATAGTAGATTAATATTCTTATAGGAAAGAGGCGTAAAAATGATACTTAGTCCGATAACACTGTGATAATCAAACGAATTTAATTAAATTAATAAATGATTATTCACCAGTATTTGTATAAGAACAATTCAACAGCAAATACGAAATTTTTTTTCTTATTTTTAAATTAAAGTGTTATGAAATTCAAGTGAAACAGTATATTTGCTGTTCATGTGAATTTATCATGAAATGGGACATATATGCAATGATTCCAAAATATAGTTTTGAATAGCTAATAATCGATATTAATTCAAATAACTTTATAATTAAAAAATATGGTCAATTTAAAGATAAATAGAAAAAATAAAATTTAAAATCAGTTTTGTAAATATAAAATCATTATAACTTTTTCAATCTGGAAGATTCGTCATCACAAGATTCATTTAGACTGTAGAGCTTCTTCTCATCATAATCAATCGTTGATGCAAACAGAACATCACAAGAAGCATCCTTTTCAAAAAAATCTAACGTCTTTTTGTTTTCATTCCTGAATCCCTTGAAAATAACCGCAAAGAGTACCAAAGATCCCAAAACCACTAAAAGAAAAATCATGTTCTTGATGTAAAAAAATGAAATCGGAAACAATATTAAAAGAAAGGTGACAACCGAACCCAAAATCAGATAGTAAAGGAGGGATCTGTTTGAATCATGATTATTTTTCATTTAAAACACCTAGTATATATCCAGCATTCCAAATCCGTGATGATTGTTGTTTCCAAGCCCAACGTCATAGGCAAAGGCAATAAGCTCGGGACTTCCCTTCATGACAATGTCAATGTTGTAGTAATAGTCCTTGAAAAG
>NZ_FMXB01000042.1 GCF_900103415.1 Methanobrevibacter millerae | reverse complement strand
ATGCCATTGACTTCGTTAACGTTACCTTCTTAAGCACTAAACAGAACCCTGAAATGAACGTGACTGCCGATAAGGATATCATAACCGTCCGTGAAAACGTTACTTTCGTTGTTGAATTGCCTGAAGACGCTACCGGTAAGGTAAGCATCGGTCTCAAGATCGCTAACGTAACCAACGGTATCGCTACAGCCACTATTACCAGTTATATCACTGGTACTATTCCTGTTCCTGTTATCTATTATGGTGACGATAACTACACTATGGCAATAAAAATTTACAACTTAACCGTTAAAAAGGGTACAGAGGATGTCATTACTGCTCCTGACGTAACCAAATACTATAAAGGACCTGAAAGATTTGTAGTAAACGTTACAGATTACCAAGGCAATCCTTTAGCTAACAAAACTGTTGAAATCTTCATCAACAACGTTACCTACACAAGAACCACTGATGAAAACGGTACTGCAAGCATGGCTTTAGGATTAAATTCCGGAGTCTACAATGTAACCACTACTGTAGACAAGCAAAGTGTTGACTCTGTTGTAACCATTTTATCAACCGTAAACGGTACTGATGTTGTTAAAGTATACAGAAACGCAACCCAATACTACGCTACTTTCCGTGATACCCAAGGTAATTACTTAGCTGACGGAACTGAAGTTACCTTCAACATCAACGGTGTAATGTACAAACGTTACATTAATGGAACCGAAGGTAAAGCTAGGTTAAACCTCAACTTAGAACAAGGAACTTACATTATTACAGCTATTAATCCTGTAAACGGTGAAATGGCAGCAAACAACATTACTATATTGCCTAGAATTACTAATAATGAGAATTTAGTAAAATACTACAGAAACGATTCCCAATATTATGTGACCCTCATAGGTGATGACGGTAATCCTGTCGGTGCTGGTGAAACTGTTATATTCAACATTAACGGTGTATTCTACGAAAGACAAACCAACGAATCAGGTGTTGCAAGATTAAATATTAACCTTGAACCTGGTGAATACATTATCACTGCTGAATACAAGGAATGCAGAGTATCAAACAACATTACTGTATTGCCTGTATTGTCCGCCAGTGATTTAACCAAAAAATACGGTACTCCTGGTCAGTTCGTTGCAAATCTTGTTGACGGTCAAGGTAAACCATTTGCAAACGAAAAAGTTGAGTTCAACATCAACGGTGTGTTCTACTACAGAACAACCAACAGTACCGGTCAGGCTGCATTAAACATTAACTTAATGCCTGGTGAATACATCATAACTTCAAGTTATAATAGAGCCAGTATAGCAAACACTGTAAAAGTAGAAGCTTAAGAGAAGTAATCATTACTTCTCACTTTTTTATTTTTTAATGTAGATTAACCAATTAAGATATTAATTACTTGTTGCCATCCATTAAAATCCTTAAAGTAACCATCAATAAAAAGAGTAATAATTAATAAATGATACTGTTTTATCAACCACACATTCAATTAAATGCATGGAATTTTTTTGAAAAAAAAGTGAATGATAGAAGATAGAAATCAGTTTTCCAATCTTCTTTTAAATGAATTTGCGTGAGCAAAGAATCCTTCATATTCGGCTATAGGTACTGAAGTCTTTGATAACTCGGCCAAACCATCTTTAGTGATTCTTTGAACCGTAGGCTTTTTGATGAAGGCTTCTGTTGAAAGGCCGGAATACATTTTTGCTCCTCCTCCGGTAGGAAGAACGTGGTTTGTTCCGGATCCGTAGTCTCCTGCCGCAACAGGTGAATAAGGACCTAAAAATATTGATCCTGCATTATTGATGTGGCTTAGAGTTTCATCATCGTCTTTTGTGCATATGATTAGATGTTCGGGAGCGTATTCGTTTGTAACGTAAATGGCTTCCTCGAATGTGTCAGTGATAATAATTTTTCCGCTTTTTGACAATGATTCCTCTATTATTTCACGCCTTGGAGCATTTTCGGTCAATTTTAAAACAAATTCATCAGTTTTAATAGCCAAATCCTCGCTGTCTGTTACCAAAAAGCATGAAGCATTAGGGTCGTGTTCGGCCTGTGCCAAAATGTCGGTTGCCAGAAATTCAGGCTCTGCGCTTTCATCAGCTAAAATGAGCACTTCTGAAGGGCCTGCAGGAAACTCGATGTCCACCTGGCCGTAAACCAGTTTTTTGGCTGCGGTAACGAAAATGTTTCCCGGACCAACAATCTTTTCCACTTTAGGAATTGACTCTGTTCCGTAAGCTAAAGCTCCTATTGCCTGGGCTCCGCCAACCTTGTATATCTCGTCGGCTCCCGAAATGTCTGCCGCAACAAGAATCGCATCAAGGATTTTGCCGTCCTTCTGGGGAGGCGTTACGCAGACTACCTTTTCAACGCCTGCAATCTTTGCCGGAATTACGGTCATTAATATTGAAGACGGATAAGCTGCCCTTCCACCGGGAATGTAACATCCTGCAGAGTTTATAGGCCTTACGATTTGGCCTGCAGTAATTCCGGGATTAACTTCCATTTCCCACTGTTCAGGGATCTGCTTTTTGTGAAAGCTTTCAATGTTTGATGCGGCCTGTTTTAAGGCATCTGAAAGAGAATCATCCAGCGTATCGTAGGCTTCATCAATTTCCTGTGAAGAAACCTTCAAATCATCGATTAAAACACCGTCAAATTTCTCTGTATATGACTTTACCGCTTCATCGCCCTTTTCACGGACGTTGGCCAATATTTCAGAAACTGTATCCAAAACGTTGTTGACATCCTGTTCCGAACGTTTTATTGTTTCAAAAAGGTCAATTTCAGAGTATTTCAATATTTCCATTCTAACACTACCTTAGGATAGCGCCGCTGTCGGCGGATTGAACCAGTTTTTGATATATGGAAAGCCAGCCGTCAACATCGCTTTCAGGATGTTTCACGGTTTTTAACCTTTCGGCAATCTCTTCATCTGTCAGGTCCACGTTAATGGATCTGTTTTTGATATCAATTTCGATAATGTCACCGTTTTGCACCGCAGCAATAGGTCCTGACGCCATAGCTTCCGGTGAAACGTGTCCTATGCACGGTCCACGGGTTCCTCCTGAAAATCTTCCGTCAGTAATGAGTCCTACGTCCTTAATGCCCATTCCTGCAAGGGCTGAAGTTGCATTGAGCATTTCCCTCATTCCCGGACCTCCTTTCGGACCTTCATAGATGATTACGACAATGTCCCTTTCCTCTATTTCATGGTCGAATATTGCCTTTGTAACTTCCTCTTCGGAATGATAAACCTTTGCAGGTCCTTTAAGATGCATCAGTTCCTCTGCAACAGCTCCCTTTTTAACTACACTGCCGTTTGGAGCGATATTACCTTTAAGTATTGCGATTCCACCGTCTTCATGAACCGGATTTTCCAAAGTGCGGATTACTTCAGTATTCTTGTTTTCGACGTTTTCAAGATTTTCTTCAATCGTTTTTCCGGTTACCGTCAATGGGGCAGTGTCGATTTTATCTCCCAAAGTCTTTAATACGGCAGGAATTCCGCCAGCCAGGTGCAGATCCATCATCGTATCCTCGCCGGCAGGTGAGATTAATGCGATGTGTGGAACTTCACGGCTGATTTTATCGAAGAGTTCCAAATCAACGTCAATGCCTTCAACTTCACTTGCAATGGCCGGAATGTGAAGGGCAGTGTTTGATGAGCCGCCCAGCGCCATGTCTATTGCAATCGCATTGTTGAAAGCTTCCTGGATTAATATGTCTGACGGCTTGATGTCCTTTTCAACCAGTTCAATAATCTTTTTACCGGATTCGAATGCCATCTGATTGTTTTCTTCGGTGTTCGCATGGGTCGTGGCGCATAAAGGAAGGGATAATCCTAATGTTTCTGTAATACAGGCCATGGTATTGGCCGTAAAGAGTCCTGAACAGCTTCCTGCTCCAGGACAGGCACATTTTTCCATTTCATAAACTTCCTCTTCTGAAATTTTGCCTGCTGAATATTCACCGACAGCTTCAAAAACGGTAATCAAATCAGCGTTTTTTCCTTTATAATTGCCCGCTGCCATAGGTCCGCCGGTAACGACTATGCTTGGAATGTCTACACGGCATGCGCCCATAATCATTCCCGGAACAATCTTGTCACAGCTTGGAATCAGTACCAGTCCGTCAAAGGCGTGTCCTTTCGTCATGCTTTCTACGGTTGCGGCTATGATTTCTCTTGAAGGAAGGGAATACTTCATTCCTTCGTGATTCATGCTGATTCCATCACAGATAGCCATGGTGTCAAATTCGAATGGAACACCGCCGGCGGCTATTATGCCCTCTTTTACAAATTCAACGAGGTCTCTGAGGTGAATGTGGCCCGGAACAATGTCAGTAAAACTGTTTGCTATTCCGATAAATGGCTTTTCAAAATCATCATCACCTAATCCGCAGGCCCTCAAGAGAGACCTGTGGGGAGCCCTTTGAATTCCTTTTTTAATATTATCACTTTTCATCTAAATCGCCTACTAGTGTATAGATATGTAATTCATTAATATTTAATATATTTTGAAAAAATTTATAACTGATATCCGACAAAATATTATAATGACTATGAATGATAAATACCAATACCATTTCTTACCACGGCCTATTTTATAGGTCGTGGAATATAGCCTATCTTTTTTTATCATAATATTGCAAGAATACCCCAACATCTTCTAGGTTGGGGATGAATTGCACAATGGGGGGGGG
>NZ_FMXB01000041.1 GCF_900103415.1 Methanobrevibacter millerae | reverse complement strand
ACTAAAAGTTGTAGATATTTTGAAGTGTGTTACGCCAACAGCAACATTAAGTTAGTTAAAAGGAACCAAAAGTTGCATAATCCTAATTCGCCATTGTTGATAGGTGAGGTTAAAGAGTGCGAAACTGTTAAGGAAGTTTCCGAACCAAGTTATATTGATACTCAACAGATTAATTTAAATTGTTGAATTGATAAATTATATATTAAAGTAAGTTATGTTGTTCGTGATTTTGTTTAAAGTTCAATTAGTTTAATATTGGGGAGTTTCATTTGAATCATTATGAAGTTAAATTTTTATTAGATTTTGATAATTATGATTATTCAATAATTGAATACATTTTCAGCAATGTCAGAAATGCCCTAAATTGGCAGTTTGATGAAAATTTTAACGCAAATCTAATCGATGAGGATATTAATTACCAGGTTAGAGATGTTTCAAATTTGGAAATGGATGAAATTGATAAAATTATCGATTCATTTTTTAGATTCAACTTTGATTATATTATTAACGTTCCCCTTTACAAGTTTTTAGTTTTAAAAAACAATAAAGGATTAAAAATTTTAGCTAATATCAGTTCATTAATATTTGATTATTCCTCAATAAATGATTTTCATGCATTATTTGTTGATTTGAATAAATCATATCCAAAAAGGGATTTGGAAATTTATTATAGTGGTGTAAAAGACTATTTGGATTCCCCTAATTTCAAAAAGGATTCTCAGTATTGGACAAAACATATCACTAATTCAAGCAGTTACGTCAATTTTTATAATCTAAAAAATAATGCTTGTAATAGCCAAATAATCAATGTTGATAATGATTCTGTTTCTACATTCATTGAGAATCATGATTGCTCTTTATTTGATTTTTATGGATGTGCCTTCTCATTATATCTCTCACGCATAAATAGAATTGGTGGCAGTTTATTAAAAACCATCATTCCAGGTAAAAAAACCGATTCGGAAGTATTTGATAAAAGTACATTGCTGAAAATCGATGTCAATAATGATGATTCTTTCAGTGTTTTGTTAAATGGATTTCGTTCCGAGTTTGAAAACGCTTTGAATCATGCTGCAGTTGATGTTGAAAATTATTTGGATGAAAATGCATCCTTTTATTCAATTTATGATTTCAATGATTTTGATGAGAATATAAGAGTTTATGCTGGAGAATATTCTGCATTAACATTGAATATCTATGGAAATTCCTTGGAACTTGTTTATAATTCAGAATTGTTTTCAGATGTCTATGCGGAACATATGGCGAGAAATATTGAATGCCTAATTAATAATGTCTTAAGTTCACCTGATCAGGCAATAAGCAGTGTTGATATTCTTTCTGATGAAGAAAAAGCGTTGCTTTCTGATTATTGCAGCGGAAAAACCATTGAAGTTGAAAAAGACAAGCTGTTTTCTGAAGCATTTCGTGAACATGCACTCGCCAATCCTGATGCTATTGCAGTTGATGACGGAATCAATCAAGTTTCATATGGGGAGCTGGAAAAATCAAGCAATTCCATAGCTAACGATTTATATGAAAACCATAATATCGGACCTGGAAGCCGTGTAGCGTTAATGCTTCCTCGGGATTATCATTTTCCGGAATTGGTATTGGCATTGAATAAAATTGGTGCTGCTTATGTCCCGATTGATTTGTTATTCCCTGTTAATCGTATTGAACATATGTTAAATATCTCTGAAACAGAACATCTCATCACAAAGGGGACCATTGCAGAAAGTTTAGATTTGAATGTAAATATCATCTCCATTGAAGATTTAAATCGTAATAAAGATGTGGACGTGGAAATAATCAGTAAAATTGATGATTTATTTGCAATCCTATTTACTTCAGGTACAACTGGCATTCCAAAAGGCGTAATGTTTCACAATAGACAGTTCCCGTGGTTCTATGCTGCATATGGGGACATGTTCAACGTCTCCCCAGGGGATGTTATCGGATTATATGCCAGTTTCAGCTTTGTAGCATCATTCCTGATTAATGCTTCCATGTTCTGGGGAGGATGCATCAGGTTATTCAACGAAAATGAACAAAAGAATAGCTTATTATTAACTAAAGCTCTCAAGGAAACTCATATAAATAGTTTAATCTTACCGCCAACTTTGGGCATTCCTATTTTCGAAAATGAAGATTTGAAACTTGATTATTTAATTTTAGCAGGTGCAAAATTAAATGAATTAAGTGAAAAAGATAGGCACACCAAATTGGTTAATTTTTATGGTACAACAGAAGTTATCTTTGCAATCACCAAAATTTATGATTTAAATGATATTGAAGATGATCGAGTGCCTGTAGGCAGACCTATTGCAAATACATGGACTTACATTTTGGATGAAAATGGAAATCAGATGCCCATTGGAGTTCCTGGCGAAATATGCATTTCCAGTCCTGCCATCACTCAAGGATACTACAACAATCCCCAATCAACCTCGAAAGTTTATGTGGACAATCCATACTGTGACAGTGAGATTAATAAGAGAATGTATCGCACAGGAGACATTGGATTTTATAATTTTGATGGTGAAATCGAAATTATTGGACGTGAAGATGATCAATTATCGGTTAGGGGATTTCGTATTGAATCCGATGAAATTTTAACCATCATGAAGAGCTTTGAAGAGATTTCAAACATTTATCTGGATGTTGATAATGATAACCTAATAGCTTATTACACAACCATTGATGATTTGGATATCAATGAAGTTAAAGATGCCTTAAAAACTGAATTGCCTTATTATATGATTCCATCTGTTTTCATTGAATTGGAAAAGATTCCTTTAAATACTAATGGAAAAATCGATAAATCATCATTGAGAGTTGTTACAAACAATGAAAATATTGAAATAACTGATGAAGTTATTTCTTGTGTCGTTGATGCATTCAAAGAGGTTTTAAATCAAGATGTTGTTTTAATTGACGATGATTTTGTTTCATTGGGAGGAAATTCACTATCTGCAATGAAACTGCAGTTGTTGCTGAATGAAAGATTGGATGTCAGCTTATCTTCAAATGAATTGATAGGCCTTTCCACACCACAGGAAATTGCAAATCACATTAGATTTAATTTAAATGTCCGTTCAACAGTTGATGAGGAAAAATACACTTTTGATGAACATTGCCCGTTATCCGAATCTCAATTAAATGTTTATCTTGATGAAAGCGTCAATGACATGGGCACTGCATACAACAATCCATTTAAGATAGACTTCAAGGACAATTATTCTGCTGGTGAAATAAAAGATGCTTTAATAAAATTGTTTGAAGCGTTTCCAATTTTGAAAGCTCGCGTTTTAAATGATGGGGGAGTTTTATCGTTTGCTTTTGATGCTGAACCGGAAATTATTGAAGGGTCTTTAAATGACATGCACTCTTTTGTCAGAAAATTTGAATTTGATAAATGCCTATCCCGATTTTTAGTTGCAGATGAGGGCACATCAATTATTCTATGCGCTGATTTTCATCATTTGATTTTTGACGGCACATCACTGAATATCCTATTAAATAAATTAGCTTCTATTTTAGATAATGAAGATTCTGATTTTATTGATAAAGGAGCGTTAAGGCAAATCGCATTTGAAGAAATCATCGATTCCGATTATATGGATAATGCCCGTGAATTCTTTGATGATATGCTGGCAGATAATAATGAAGTATATGGCTTGTTACCATCTTTGAACGGTACTGATGAGGAATTTGAACTTATTGATACTTTTGATATGGATATGGAATATTTAAGTTCATTTTTACAAAATCATTCCATAACATATAACCAATTCTTCACAAGCGTTTTTGCATATGCATTATCAAGATTCACTGGTTCTGACAAAGTTCTCTTCAATATCATAGAGGACGGCAGAGGCCATATTGATTTATCAAAGTCTGTTGGAATGTTTGTTAAAACATTGCCTGTCCTGATGGACTGCAAAAATCAGGATATTAATTCATATCTCAAATATTCCTCTAATTTAATTAACTCCGTCATGAAGTATGATCTCTATCCGTTCCGTATTTTAGCTAGTGATTATGATTTGAACTCAAATATCCTATTCCAATATTCACATAACCTTTTCAGCGACGTAATCAATAAAGAAGATTTGAAATATAGCGTTGATGAGTTGGAACATGACCTGAATGCGGATTTGTCTTTTTATATATTTAACAATGGTGAGAATAGGCTAACGATTAGAATTTTATACTCTTCAATATACTCTAAAAATTTCATTGAGCACTTTAACCAATCTTATAAGTTAATTTTAAATGAAATGATTATGGTTGGTGAATTAAAGGAAATTGATTACATATCCAATAGGGATATTGAGCTTTTAGACAGTTATAATCAAACCAAACATAAACTGGCTTATGATGATATTCTGGATGCATTTAATGATAATTTATCTGAATATGGAGATAATGTGTTGGTGGGTTATGAGGACACTAGTTATACTCATGGGCAAGGTGCATTCATTGCAAATGAGGTTGCAGGTAAATTAGATGAATTGGGTGTTGTAAAACAGGATTATGTTGCATTATTTGTAAATCGCAGTGAATGGTTTTTGCTTGCAAGCATGGGTGTTTTATCAATGGGAGGAATTTATGTACCTATTGATACAAGCTATCCCGATGAAAGAGTTATTTTCATGCTTGAAGACACTAAATCCAAAGCTGTCCTTGTTGACAGGAATACCGAACAGCACATGAAAAGCATCATTGCTAAGAATGATTTGGATATTGATATACTTAATGTTTCAAACATCATTTCTGGAGACATTTCAGCTTCAAAGCATTTGAATAGTGTTGAAGTTGATGACGAAGACATTGCTTGCGTTTTATATACTAGTGGTACTACTGGTGTTCCTAAAGGCGTTTTGGTTACTAGAAAAGCCATAAATAACTTTGTATCATGGTATGTTGATGAAACAAACTTCACTTCCAGTGATGTTTATGGCATGCATTGTTCTTATGTGTTTGATATACATACGGCCGCATTATATTCTCCGGTCATTTCTGGAGGTTCATTGTATGTAGTTCCAGAAGACATCAGGCTTGATTTGAAAGCTTTAAATGATTATTTTGTTGAACATGGATGTACTCATACCTACATTACAAGCCAGGTAGGTAAGCTATTTGCTGAAAGCGGCATGGAAACGACCATCAAACTTTTATGTTTTGGTGGAATGAAGCTTGGTGAGTTGAATGCACCGGATTCCATCGGTCCATTTGAATCCTATGGTCCTTCAGAAAACCTGGCAATATCAACAAGCATATTCGCAAACAAACGTATGC
>NZ_FMXB01000040.1 GCF_900103415.1 Methanobrevibacter millerae | reverse complement strand
GAAATCGAATCCAACATTAACAGATACCCTTCAGTAAAACAGGCAGTTGTTGTAATCAAGGAAATCAACAACAACGACCACCTATGTGCATATTATACTGCAGATGATGAAATCGATACCGGCAGCTTAAAGGACTTCCTGAAGGATAAGCTGACCAAATATATGATTCCTACTGCATACATGCAGCTTGATGAGATGCCGCAAACACCTAACGGTAAAACAGACTTAAAAGCTTTGCCTGAACCAAAATTGGATTTAGAAAATGTTAAAGCAGAAAATGAAACTGAAGAAAAACTCTTTGATATCGCAGCAGAGCTTGTAAATACTGACCAGTTCGGAGTGACCGATGACTTATATGCAATAGGATTTACATCATTGATCCTGATGAAATTCAACTCATTAATCTATGCAGAGATGGGCGTAAACCTCGACATTTCAATATTATTCAATGACCCAACAATCAGAAAGCTTGCATCAGAAATAAAAGATGATGAGAAAAATTCAGATTTAGATGAATTTATCGAACTGGCTAACCAGTTAAATTACTTCCCATTAACCGAAAATCAGATTGGTGTATACTACGAGTGTATGCAGCACCCGGATGTAATCATGTACACAATGCCGACTGTTCTTAGATTAGGTAGCGACATTGATGCAAATAAATTGAAAGATGCCGTGATTAAAACAGTAGAGGCTCATCCGTATATCAAAACCAGAATTATAACTACTGAAGATGGTTCATTAAAACAATATAAAAATAATGGTGCTGAAATAGATGAAATTGAAATCGTTAAAGTTGATTCTATAAGCGATGATGAGATTCTCAAAAATGATGTAAAAACCTTTAATTTCGGTGATGAGCAATTATTCAGATTCAAAATATATGAAACGTCTGATGAAATCGTTTTGTTCTCTGATTTCCACCATATGATTTCTGATGGTGTGTCACAAATCAACTTCTTTAATGACATTGCAAACGCTTATGAAAACAGAGACTTGTCACAGGAGATTGTAGACGGTTATGTCTACAGTCTCATTGAAGCAGATGCTAAAAACAGCGATAAATATGCAAAATCTAAAGAATTCTTTGATGAAAAACTATCTCAGGAAATCGAATCAACAGTATTGACACCAAACCTTAATGGAAATCCGGATGATGGTGAAATAAAATCAATTATTTATGATATTAATCCTGAAAATATTAAAGAATTCTGTAATGATTATTCATTAAGTCAAAATGCATTGTTTATGTCTGCTGTTGCATTGACACTTAACAAATTCACTTTCAGTGATAAAACTTTGATAACAACAATATTTAATGGAAGATCCAATCCATATTACTATGATACTCAAGGATTTTTGGTAAAAACACTTCCATTAATATTCAACAATGAAAACAGACAGGTAACTATCAAGGAATTTATTAATAACATTGATAAAGTATGGAAAGATACAATAAATCATAGTGAATATCCATATACCAATATTGCAAATGATTATCAATTAAAACCAGAATTTTTCCTTTCTTATCAGGAATTCTTTAAATCAGAAGAGATTACAATAAATGATAAAGTTTATGAAGAATATGAATTAAGTTCCGATGAGATTTCCCAAACAACATATAAATTCAATTTTGACATTTTTGTCTATGAAGACAATATTCAGTTTAAAGTAGGCTATAATAATCAGCTTTATAGTGAAGATTATATTCAAAAATTCTTGGATTCAATCAATTTGGTTTTAAACCAGTTCATTGAAAATGACATTAACAGTTACATGATAAGTGATGTGGAATTGGAAAGCAGCTATGAATTGCCTACATTTACTGCTGTGAAAAATCCATTTATCCACAAGCGTTTCGAACAGCAAGTTGAAGAAAATCCTCAAAAAATTGCTCTTGTGGCTGAAGATGCATCATTAACTGCAGAAGAACTTAACAATAAAGCGAATAAAATTGCTAATGCTTTAATTAAAAAAGGTGTCATGCCAAAAAGTAATGTTTTAGTAATGCTTAATAGAAACAGCGACCTTATCGCAGCTATTCTGGGAATTTTAAAAGCGGGATGTGCTTACATTCCAATCGATTTGGAATATCCTCAAGACAGAATCGATTACATTTATGAAAACAGTCATGCGGACTATATCATTTCACAGGGAGATGACTACAACTCATTGAACGTTAATGAATTGCTTGAGGAAGCTAATGACTCAAATCCGGATGTTGAAGTTACTTCAGATGATTTGGCATACATGATTTACACATCAGGGTCTACAGGAAATCCTAAAGGAGTAATGATTTCCCATGAAAACATTTGTAACCAGGTGCAAAACCCTAAATCCGAATATGAAAGCTTATTGTGTCTTGCAACAATATCATTCGACGTATCCGTAGATGACATACTCACATCTCTTTCAAACGGATTGAAACTGATATTGGCTAGCGATACACAAATCAAAAACATACCAGAATTAATAGAGTTAATTGGCAGAGAAAAACCTGAAGTATCAGAAATCACTCCTTCAAGGCTAGCATCATATCTCGAAGTGCCAGAATTCTGCGATGTGATTGACTGCCTGAAATGCGTATTCCTGGGAGGAGAGCAATTCTCAACCAAAGTCTATGAAAACTTCAAGAAATACTCAGACGCTATAGTATACAACAGTTACGGACCAACAGAAACCACAATCACCTCAAACAACAAGGAAGTTACCAGCAGTGATGACATAACAGTGGGTCTTCCATTGCATAACTATGTAACTGACGTGCGTGATATCGATGGAAAACTCCTGCCTTACGGAGTAATGGGAGAACTGTACATCGGTGGTGTCGGAGTAGGTAAAGGATACTACAATATGCCGGACAAGACCGAAGAGGTATTCCTAAGCATCAACGATATTCCTTATTACAGAAGTGGAGATTATGCAATAGAAAAACCGAACGGTGAAATCGACATACAAGGAAGAATCGATAACCAAATCAAGCTCAGAGGATTAAGAATCGAAATCGGCGAAATAGAATCCAACATTAACAGATACCCTTCAGTGAAACAGGCAGTTGTTGTAATCAAGGAAATCAACAACAACGACCACCTATGTGCATATTATACTGCAGATGAAGATATTGGACCAAGAAGCTTGAAAGACTTCCTGAAAGACAAGTTAACCAAATATATGATTCCTACTGCATACATGCAGCTTGATGAGATGCCGCAAACGCCAAACGGTAAAACAGACATAAATGCATTGCCTGAACCAAAACTCGACTTGGAATATGTGGCAGCAGAAAATGAAACTGAAGAAAAACTCTTTGAAATTGCTGCAGAGCTTGTAAATACTGATCAGTTTGGAGTAACCGATGATTTGTATGCAATAGGATTTACATCATTGATACTGATGAAGCTCAACTCATTAATTTATGCTGAAATGGGCGTAAACATAGACATCTCAGTTTTATTCAATGACCCTACAATCAGAAAGCTTGCATCTGAAATCAAAGGCAGTGACGATAAATCTGATTTGGAAGAATTTATTAAACTGGCTTATGAACTTGAGTATTTCCCATTAACTGAAAACCAGTTAGGTGTATACTATGAGTGTATGCAAAATCCTGGTGAAATAAAATACACAATGCCAACAGTCATAAGATTTGACAGTGATGTTGATGCAAATAAACTGAAAGAAGCTGTAATCAAAACAGTAGATGCACATCCATATCTCAAAACCAGAATCATTGTTACGGATGACGGCTCACTAAAACAATACAAAAACAGCGGTACAGAAATGGATGATATAGAAATCGTTAAAGTCGATTCAATAAGTGATGATGAAATCCTCAAAAACGACGTTAAAGCATTTGCTTTCGGTGATGAACAATTAATCAGATTCAAGATATATGAAACATCCGACGAAACAGTACTGTTCACTGATTCCCACCACATCATTACTGATGGGGTATCACAGATTAATCTCTTTACTGACATAGCAAACGCATATGAAAACAGGGAACTGTCACAGGAAGTTGTGGACGGATATGTATACAGTCTCATTGAAGAAGATACTAAAAACAGTGAAAAATATGAGAAATCCAAAAAATTCTTTGATGAAAAACTGTCCGATGAAATCGAATCAACAATACTGACACCTAATCTTAATGGAAATCCTGATGAAGGAAAAATAAAATCAGTGTCTGATGTGATTGATTCAGATGAAATCAGGGAACTGTGCAACAAGTATTCATTAAGTCAAAATGCATTGATTTTGTCTGCCCTTACATTAACATTAAACAAATACACATTCTCAGACAAAACATTGATTACTACCATATTTAATGGAAGATCCAATTCATATTACTATGATACACAAGGATTTTTGGCAAAAACACTCCCATTAATATTCAACAATGAAAACAGGAAAGAAACAGTCAAAGAATTTATTAATGGTATTGATAATGTATGGAAAGATACGATAAGTCATGTTGAATATCCATATACCAATATTGCTGAAGATTATCAGTTAAAACCGGAATTCTTCTTTAGTTATCAAGAATTCCTTGATGCTGAGGGTATTATAATCAATGACAAATCCTATGAGGAATATGAGCTGGCGGATGATGAACTGGTGGCAACTGCATATAAAATCAATTTGGATTTATATGCTTTTGAAGATAAACTTGAATTTAAACTTGATTATAATGATCAGTTATACAGTGAAGAATATATTAAAACATTTTTAAATTCAATGAAATTTGTTTTAGAGCAATTCATTGCATCAAATATTGAAAAAGAAAGAATTTGCGATATTGAATTGGGAATTCATAAAGAGTTGCCTGTATTCACTCCTGTGGAAACTCCAATTATTCACAAACGCTTTGAAATGCAAGTTGAAACTAATCCGGAAAACATTGCCCTTGTTGCGGAAGATGCCACATTGACTGCTGATGAACTTAACAGAAAAGCCAATAGGATTGCTAATGCCTTAATCAAAAAAGGAGTAAAACCTAAAAGCAATGTTTTAGTAATGCTTCACAGAAACAGTGACCTCATATCTTCCATACTGGGAATTTTAAAGGCAGGATGCGCTTACATTCCAATCGATTTGGAATATCCTCAGGAGAGGATCAATTACATTTATGAAAAC
This sequence comes from Methanobrevibacter millerae, assembly GCF_900103415.1. Classification (NCBI taxonomy): domain Archaea; kingdom Methanobacteriati; phylum Methanobacteriota; class Methanobacteria; order Methanobacteriales; family Methanobacteriaceae; genus Methanobrevibacter; species Methanobrevibacter millerae. Next base: position 203 of record NZ_FMXB01000040.1, on the reverse strand, counting down.
AGCCAAGCGGATTTCATCATCTCTGATGAGGATAATGAAAATTCACTGAACGTCAAGGAACTGTTAAAAGAAACAGATGCTTCAACTCCAGATGTTGAAATTACTCCCGATGATTTGGCATACATGATTTATACCTCCGGTTCTACAGGTAATCCTAAAGGAGTAATGATTTCACACGAAAACATCTGTAACGAGGTGGAAAA
>NZ_FMXB01000039.1 GCF_900103415.1 Methanobrevibacter millerae | reverse complement strand
TCAACTACTGAGGAATTTGTTGTCTATGACCATATTAAATTGAATACTTCAATTAATTGTGATGTTGTTGTCAATGACTATGATGTCACTTTAACCGTTAATGTTAATGAATCTTCTGCTACTGGATTTGTTGAAATTAATATTGCCGGCAAGACTTATTACGTTCTTGTTGAAAACGGAAAAGCTGTTTTCGTATCCGATTTCATCCCTGGAACATATTCATGTAACGTAACTTACCTTGGAGATGACTACTTCAATCCTGCAGAGACGATTGTATCCTTTACTGTATCTCAAAAGAACGACAGTCTGGCCAATACGACAATAGACGTTGAAATCGGAGGATTTGAAAACGATGTAATTATCACGGCTTTCGTTAATGAGTCAGCTACTGGTCTGATTGAGTTCATTATTGAAGATAAGGCTGTTTATATTGCTGTAAACAATGGTAAGGCAGTTTATGACGTTGTTTTACCTGCCGGTGAATATAACGTCATGGTAACTTATTTGGGTGATTACAAGTTCAGCTCTAACTCAACTTCAAGGGACTTCATTGTTCAGGATCACATGAAACTGAACACTAGCATAGCGGGTAACGTGTCAGTTGACGGATATAATGTGACCTTGACTGCTGAGGTAATTAAATTCGCTACAGGATTTGTTGAGTTCAGCCTTAATGGAAACAGCATTTTTGCCGAGCTGAATGACGGTGTGGCAGTTGTTAATGCAGTATTCCTTTCTGGAGAATATACGGTTACTGCCACTTATCTAGGTGATGATGATTTCAACTCCAATTCAACCAACATTACTTTCAGGGTTGATGAAATTCCTCAAAATGAAACAAGCATTGATAGTATAGTCGAAATTAATGAAAATAATGTGACAATAACTGTAATTGTAAATGAAAACGCTACAGGATTTGTTGAATTCGATTTCATCGGAGCAGAAAGCTTCACCTATTATGCTCCGGTAATAGATGGAATAGCTGTTTATGGCGGTGTTTTAGCTGCCGGAAGATATGTGGTTGAAATAACATACCTTGGAGATGAAAAATTCGACACCAACACTACAACGGAAAGATTCGAGGTTACGGGCCACATCAAGAAAAACACTACCCTTGACTGTGATGTTTCAGTTAATGGATATCTCGTTAACTTAACCGTTAATCTTGAATCAGACGCTACCGGATTTGTCTGCTTCTTTACTGGCGCTAGTGAATATTATGCTCCGATTAATGACGGCAAAGCGGTTTTAATGTTTAATATGCATCCGGGCAATTACACATTCACTGTTGTTTATGATGGTGATGAAAACTACAATTCAGCCAATGCTACTGTTGAGATATATGTTCCTGAAATCGAACCTGAAGATGCCAATCTCACGGTAAGTGCAGTCAACAGCACAATCACTGTAACAGTCAACGAAGAAGCTACCGGATACGTTTTGGTTGATGTTGACGGCACAGGCTACTACGCTATAATCGAAGACGGTCAGGCTACGGTCAACGTTATCGGATTGGACGAAGGCGAATACGAAGCAAGCGTTATCTATTCAGGTGATGATGTTTTCGCTCCTGCAAATGCTACGGTTAGTGTAACCGTTCCTTCATCCGGCAAGAACGACACTCCTGTTGATCCTGAAGCTAATATCAGCATTTCAGCTGAAGGAGTGGAAGTAAGCCTTCCTGAAGACGCTACCGGATATGTATTGATTGACGTTGACGGTACCGGATACTACACTGCTGTTGAAAACGGCAAAGCCACATTTGAATTGCCTAAACTGGATCTGGGTAACCATACTGTAAGCGTTACCTACACTGGTGATAATAAATACGCTTCTGCAAACGCTACGGCAAACGTAACTATTGATGGGCCTGTAGAGACTATTATCAGTGATAATCTGACTAAGGTAGAAAAGGCTCCTGACAGGTTTGAAGCGGTATTTACCGATGCTGAAGGTAATCCTCTAGCAAACACTGAGGTAACTTTTGAAATCAAAGGTAACGTATACAAACGTACTACGGATGCCAGCGGTAAGGCCGGAATGAACATCAATCTGGAATCTGGCGTATATGAGGTTAAAATAACCAATCCTGTAACCGGTGAAGTTAAATTCAATACAATTACCGTTAAATCCAGATTTGAGGATGCTCATGACCTTGTAAAATACTTCCGCAACGATTCACAATACAGAATTAAGGTATTGGGTGATGACGGCAATATTGCTCCAAAAGGAACTGTCGTAAAATTCAATATCAACGGAGTATTCTACGAACGCAGCGTTGACGAAAACGGATACGTTAAAATGAACATTAACCTGAATCCTGGAACCTACATCATTACAGGCGAATACAAGGGATGCAGAGTTTCCAATACAATTACCGTTTTACCGATATTGACGGCCGATGATCTGGTTAAAAAATATGGTGAAGCCAATCCGTTTGAAGCCAAGCTGGTTGACGGTCAGGGTAATCCTTATGCTAACCAGAAACTCGAGTTCAATATCAATGGTGTCTTCTATTACAGAACCACGAACAGTAACGGTATTGCAAAATTGAACATTAACTTAATGCCTAGCGCATACATCATTACAACCAGATATGGCGATGCTGCGCTGTCCAACAACGTAATCGTAACGACCTAGGCATTAATTAAGAGAAGTTTTAATTAACTTCTCACTTTTTTCATTTTTAGATGTAGATAACCTCACTCATTATAATTAAATTAACCTATAGGATCATTTATATTAATTATGCTATCAATATTTTCAACAGTATTTCTTAAAAGTATCATTATTATTAAGCATGTCTTCAATTAAAATGCATGCAAAATTCCAGCAGAAATATTAATAATCACAAATTATTTTTTTAACTAGTAATAAATACTATATCAAGTGATTATTATGATGATATTACCTCAACTACCGTTATATGCAATAGCCATAATCTGTGGGTTATTTTCTTTTTTAGTAACTCGATTATCGATGCCTAGAATTATTAGGAAGTTAGAAGACGCTGATATTGTAGGTAAGGACTTACATAAATCCTGGAAGCCGATTGTAGCTGAAATGGGTGGATTCGGAATCCTTTTCGGTTTCACCATAGGAATGTTTTCAGGCATTTACATGCACGATATCCTGGCATTTCCATTGTGTATAGTGCTGATTGTTATATTATTGGTTGGAATTATCGGTATTGTCGATGATTTATTAGTATTATCATCTAAAGAGAAATTGTTTTTATTATTTTTGGCAGGTCTTCCGTTAATCTGGGCGGCTCCGTCCAATGTGGGCATACTATATCTGATTTCAATTCCGATAGCCGTTTCAATCGGATCAAACCTGACCAATATGCTTGCGGGGCTTAACGGTATCGAATCAGGTTTAGGTATTATCTCAATGGCTTCACTTACCATTTCATGTATCATTCTTGGAAAATATGACGTAACCATCATCAGCATGAGTATGCTGGGCGCATTAATCGCATTTCTATATTATAACAAGTATCCGGCTAAGATTTTCCCCGGTGACACAGGTACGTTAATTATAGGTGCAACAATCGTTTCCATAGCATTTATCGGTCGTGTAAAACTGATTGCTTTGATTGTATTGATGCCTAACATCATCGATGCTGCCATGAAGTTCTACAGCGCAGGAGTCATGGAACGCCAGCAGTTCAAGCCTACCCAAGTCGATGATGAAGGAAAGCTCATACGACCCGAAACGGGCTTCAAGTCATTAATCAGACTGGTTATAAGAAAGCCGATTACAGAAAAGCAGGCGGTTCATATAATCTGGGGAATCGGTTTGGTTTTCGGCGTTTTAGGTATAATAGTTGCCCTTATGATGCCTGGCGTTATAGGCAATCAGACATTGGCTAATTTCCTGCAGATTAAAGAGATGTTCTATCATATTTAAGGTGATTTAATGAAACCATACGTTATTTTAAATGCTGCAATGACACTTGACGGCAAGATAGTCACTGCAAAAAACAGTTCAAATATTTCCGGAGAAGAGGACCTCAAAAGGGTTCATGAGCTCAGAAAGAATGTCGATGCGATAATGGTCGGAATCGGAACGGTTATGGCAGACGATCCTAGGCTTACGGTTCACAAAATCGATGCAAATCCAGAAGACAATCCGGTTCGCGTAGTCGTTGACAGCAAATGCAGGACTCCAATAGCTGCAAGAATAACAAACAAGGACGCAAGAACGATTATCGCAGGCGCCAACGAGTACAAGCATGAATTTGTTGTAAGCGACAGATACGATGTTTTCCAAAGAAGGGGAGTTGAATTCTTCTTTTCAGGCGATAGGAGAGTTGATTTAACCGCATTGATGAATCATTTGGCTGGTGAAGGCATAGAAACGTTAATGCTTGAAGGAGGAGCCACGCTTAACTTTTCCATGATAAAGGAAGGTCTGATTGATGAGATAAGAGTCTGTGTTGCCCCGAAAGTGGTCGGCGGAGTTAATGCAAAGACATTATTTGACGGTGAAGGCTTTGACACGATGGATGAGGGCGTTAATCTGGAGTTGACCGATTCATACAGTCTGGGAAAAGACCTGATATTAACTTATAATGTTTTAAAATAATTAATAATGGGAGTATGTATAATATGGCAAGAAAAATTAACCTAACACCAACATTAAGTGGAATTGATGCAGAATTGTTCATTGAAAGATTGAATTCTCCTTCAACACCTGAAGAGATTGAATCATTAAAAAGAGCTGATGAAGTATTAAAAAAATTGAATATATTCGTTAATTAACTAAAACATTGTGAAATAACCCTCATTTTGACAAACGCAGTATCTGCAAAGGGAATTCTTGTCATTAATGTATTTGATTCTTCCCTTGCAGTAGTAGGAATCATCCAATCTGTAAACTTCATCCTTTTTATCGTCACTGAAAGGATGCAGAGGCCTTTTGGCTATTAATGCAAGGTATAAGGAAAGATATTTTGTAAACTCGCGAGTTTCAATATCTCCTCCGGCGTAAGTTTCAAAATAATAGTCAATGTCTGCCTTAAACTTAGTGATGACGCCGTCCTTTATCATAATATTGCAAGAATACCCCAACCGTGCGACAAGCTAGGATCAGTAATTTGTTATATGCTTATTAAAGCATATGTTAGTGCAGTTCTATAAACTGATAATGTTGTTGTGTGCATTATTCTCCCTTGAAACTGCGTCACCGGCAACGGTGAGGTGGGTTGCAAGATAGGCAAAGCATAATCGATGCCATAACTTCCAATGGCACGAATGCGAGAGAAAGATTAGTATTGGTTAACGACAGTGAACTCCTAAAAAAAAAGCATCGTTATATTCAGCAGTGGGTAGGAAGTTTCGAAGAGCTACTGTATTACT
>NZ_FMXB01000038.1 GCF_900103415.1 Methanobrevibacter millerae | reverse complement strand
GTAACTGCTTTGAATGTAACTGTTGAGCAAAACACTTCATTTATCATTAATGTTGCTGATGATTTTAATGGTAATGTTTCAATTAAGGTTGGAGATGACGTATTATACAACGGTACAGTTGAAGCAATGGTTATTGGTAAAGTATTGTCTGAAGCTGGTGCTAAAGTTGCAAATGTCACTTTCTATGGTGACAGCAATTATAATGTAAAAACTTTAGATAATGTTAGATTCAATGTATCCAGAGTTGACCCTACAATATCCGTTGAAATTACTAATGTGACTTATAATGCTAGTGCTGTTGCTACTATTAATTTAGGCAATAATGCTAATGGTACTGTTAACGTTACTGTTGACGGCAAGGTCTTTAACGCAACTGTTACTAATGGTCGTGCTAGTGTTGATTTAACTGGTTTATCTGCTGGTAGTAAAGTTGCTAGTGTTGAGTTCTTCACTACTGATAAGTATAACAATAATGTGACTGCTACTGGCGTATTTACTATTAATAAGAATACTTCTAATATTACTATTCAAGTAGAATCAATTTATGAAGTTGGAGATAAGATTGTAATTAATTTCACTGCTGAAAACTCAACCGGTGCTATTACTGTTACTATTAACGGTAAATCTTACACTGTTGTAGCCAATAAGAATGTGACTATTGACAGTGCTGAATTTGGTGAATACATCATTAATGCTGTTTTAGCTGGTGATGAAAACTACACCGGATCCAGTGCTAATAAGACATTCAATGTCATTAAACACAATATTACAATTGAAATTAAAGACATTACAGCTCCTATTTATGTTGGAAGCGAAATTACTATAATCGCTGAGTTAAACGAAACTGTTACTGGTGATGTAATATTCACAATTAACGGTGCAAACTACACTGTACATGTTTCAGATGATAATAAGGCTACTTATGACTACACTCCTGTTAATAATAAGACTTTAACTGTTGTTGCTACATTTGTTGGCAATAATAAGTATAATGGTAATTCAACTTCAAAAGACTTCCCAGTTAACATGGTTCCTACCAATATTACTGTCGAGTTCACTACTCCAATATCTGTTGGTGCTGATGCAGTAATTACTGTCAGATTAAACGAATCAATTAATGGAACTGTAAAATTAACTGTTGGCGATAAAACTTATGATGTTGCTGTTGTAAATGGTACTGGAACTTACACTGCTTCCAATTTAGTATATGGAACTTATAATATTAATGCTACATTTGCTGGAGATGTTAAATACTCAGGCAATCATTCAACTGTTAAAGTGTTAACGGTTAATAAAGTTCCTACTAATGTGACTATTAAATTGGATAAAGATATAATCTTTGTCGGTGAAAATGCAGTTGTAAGTGTTGTTGTAAATCAAACCATTAACACAACTGTAACTGTTACTGTAAACAATAAGAATTATACTGTTGGAATTGTAAACGGTAAAGGAAACTTAACTTTATATGATTTAATTAATGATACTTATAAAATCAATGCTACTTATGCTGGCGATAATAAGTATGTGGGCAATGTTTCAGATACTTTAACCTTGAAAGTCAATAAGATAGCTACGAACTTAATTGTTGTGACTAATTCACCTATTAAAGTTGGTGAAACTGCTGTTGTAACAATTAACATGAATCCTGCTATTAATACTATTGTTAAATTAAGTCTTGATGGTAAAGAATACTTGGTTGCAGTCGTTAATGGTGTCGGATCATACAATGTATCTGGATTGAACAGCGGAGTTTACGACGTTAATGTGACTTATGATAGTGACGGTAAATACGTTGAAAGCAAGAACGGCACAAAATTAACTGTTAACAATGCTACGTTAACTGCTGATGTAATTGCTTTGAATGTTACTGTTGAGCAAAACACTTCATTTATCATTAATGTTGCTAATGACTTCAATGGAAACGTTTCAATTAAGGTTGGAGATAAAGTATTGTACAATGAAACCGTTAAAAACATGATTAATGCAGCTAAATTACTTGCAGGCGATAAAGTTGCTAATGTTACTTTCTATGGTGACAGCAATTATGATGTATTAACGTTAAATGATGTCAAATTCACTGTTTCAAGAGTCACTCCTACTATTACAGTTACTATTAATGATGTGACCTATCCTGCTGATGCTGTTGCAAATATTAATTTAGGTAATAATGCAAACGGTACTGTTAACATTACTGTTGGCGGCAAGGTCTTTAACGCAACTGTAACTAATGGTACTGCTACTGTTAATTTAGATGGTTTATCTGCCGGTGATAAAGTTGCTGATGTTGAATTCTTCGCAAATGATGATTATAACAACAATGTAACCAGCACTGCTAAATTCACTGTTGTTAATGCTAATTCAACCATTGTTATTGAAGTTAATGATGTATATGTCTACAATGACACTATCATAATTAATTTAACCACTACTGGTTCAAATGGTACTGTCAGCGTTACAATTAACGGCAAATCTTACCCTGTAAACAATAAACAGGTTGTCATTGATAGAATTGCTGCCGGTGATTACACAATCATCGCTGTTTTGGCTGGTGATGGAAACTACACTGCCGCAACAAATTCAACCACATTCAAAGTTGAAAAGGCTGGAACCAGTGTTTCAATCGATGTTAAATCAGTTAATGTAGTCGATGATACTATTGTCATTACTTTAACGACTGTTAATTCAACCGATTTAACTGTTACAGTTAATGGTGAAGTTAAAGTTGTCAGTGATAATAAGATTACCATTTATAATGCTGAAGCTGGCGATTACGTTGTAAATGCTATTTTGGCAGGTAATGAAAACTACACTGATTCAACTGATAATGCCACATTTGTTGTCAATAAATTAACTCCTGTGGTTGATGTGGTTGATGTTACTGTTGTTGTTGATCATGATGCTGTGATTAATGTCACTGGTTCTGCTGATAGGAATGCTAATTTGGTTGTTAACATTAATGGTGTTGATTATGCTGTTAACATGACTAACGGTAATGCTTCCTTGACTGTTAAAGGTTTAAGTGTTGGTAATTACACTGTTACTGTTACTTACCTGGAAAATGATAAGTATGTTGAAGCTGTTGCTAGTGGTTGGGTGAATGTCACTGCTAAAGGCTCTTCTGCTGTTGTTATTGATGTTAATCCGGTTTACAGTGTTGATGATTCTGTTGTGATTACTGTGACTAAAGTAAATTCATCCGGTAATGTTACTGTTACTATTAACGGTAAAGAATATGCTCTTGATAAGGATAATAAGATTACTATTGATAAAGCGGTTAATGGTACTTATGTGGTTGTTGCTGTTTTAGATGGTGATGATGATTATTATGGTTCCAGTGCTACTGCTACATTCAAGGTAATTAAACATAACATTACAATCAGTATTGATGACATTGTTGCTCCGATTTATGTTGACAGTGAAATCACTATTGTTGCTGAGTTGAATGAAACTGTTACTGGTGATGTTGTATTCACTATTAACGGTGCTAACTACACTGCACACGTTGATAATGATAATAAGACTTCTGTGAAATACACTCCGGTCAACAATGAGACTATTACTGTTGTTGCTACTTTCCTTGGTAATGACAAGTATAACAGTAATTCAACTACAAAATCATTCGATGTTAACAGGGTTCCTGTAGCTGTAACTGTTGGTTTAGATAAGACTTCAATCATTGTTGGTGAAAGTGCTGTTCTAAGCATTGATGTAGATTCGACAATTACTGGCGTTGTAACTGTTAAAGTCAACGGTAAAGATTATAATGTTGCTGTTGTAAACGGTAAAGGTAGCTTAACTTTAAGTGATTTGGCTAATGGTACTTACACCATTAACGCTACATTTGCTGGAGATAATAAATACGAAGGAAACACATCCAATACAGTATCATTAGTGGTTAAAGATAAAGCAGTACCTGATATTTCAGTCACTGTTAATGAAACTGAAGGCACTGCTGTTATTGAAGTTCCTGCTGATGCTACTGGTAGTGTAACTGTTAAAATCGATGGTGTCGAATATGATGTGATTGACATAACTGAAACTCCAATTACCGTTGACATTGGTGATTTAATGCCTGGTAATCATACTATTGAAGTAATTTACTCAGGTAATGATAATTATACCAGTGCTTCCGATATGGAATCATTCAATGTTCCTAAAGCTGAGGATTATAATATCACTGTTGATGCTATAGTGGATGAAAATTCAGTTGATATTATTGTTACATTGCCTGAAAATGTAACTGGTCCGGTATTGATTGATGTTGATGGTGTTGGCTATTATGCAAATGTAACCGCTGGTCAAGCTAAATTACACTTGGATAATTTAACTAAAGGAGATCATGATGTTGTTGTAAAATATCCTGGTGATGATTACTATGCACCTAATGGAAATGTTACTTCATTTACCATTGATGAAAAAGAAACTCAAATGAAAGTTGATGTTGAGGATGGTAAGATTGTCATTGAACTTCCTGCTGATGCTACCGGTGATGTGACTGTTACTATTGATGGTGAAAACCAAACTGTACCTGTTGTAAACGGTAAGGCTGTTGTGGATATTTCTGATTTGGAACCTGGTAAACATACTGTTAATGTAACTTATCCTGGTGATGATAAGTATTCATCTGTATCTGATTCAACTATTGTTGAAGTTCCTAAGATTGTGGATTATCCATTTGATGTAATTGCTGAAGACATTAAAGTTGGAGAAAAAACCAATATAACTATAAACTTACCTAAAGATGTAAACGGCAATGTACTGGTTGACATTGGTGGAATCGGATATTCTGCACCTGTAACTGACGGTGTTGCTCATGTTGAGTTACCTCTTAAATTTAAACAGGGAACCTATAATGTTACGGTTACACTCTCTAGAAATGACAGGTATGAAGATAAAACTGTAATGGACTCATTCACTGTTTATCCGGCTGAAACTTCTATGGATGTTAAAGTTGAAGATGGTAAAGTCATTGTAGAATTGCCTGAGGATGCTACGGGTAATGTAACTGTTAAAATCGATGGTGTGGAGCATGTTGTTCCTGTTGAAGACGGTAAGGCTGTTGTGGATATTTCTGATTTAGAACCGGGTAAACATGCTGTTGAAGTAACTTACTCTGGTGATGATAAGTATGCTTCTGTTTCCAATGTAACTGTCATTGATATTCCTAAAGAGACTGACTATCCATTAACTGTAAGTGAGGAAGATGGCAAGATTGTTGTGGATGTTCCTGATGATGCTACTGGTTATGTGACTGTTACTATTGATGGTAAGGATTATGTTGTTCCTATTAAGGATGGTGGAGCTGTTATTGATCTTCCTTCTGATTTAGGACCTGGTGAACATACTGTTGATGTATCTTATCCTGGTGACGGTAAGTACGCTCCAGTTAATAATTCAACTACTGTCGATGTTCCGAAAGTTGATGTAACTGAAGAAGATGGTAAATTAGTCATTGAATTGCCTGAAGATGCAAAGGGTAATGTGACTGTTACTATTGATGGTGTAAATCAAACTGTTCCTATAGTTGATGGTAAGGCTGTTGTGGATGTTCCTTCTGATTTGGAACCTGGTAATCATACTGTTG
>NZ_FMXB01000037.1 GCF_900103415.1 Methanobrevibacter millerae | reverse complement strand
TGAACCGTTGGTGCGACGGGGATAGCCTAGTTCAGACTTAATAGACTATTAAGCAAAAAAAAATCTAGGAATCCCCGACCTCTAAAAGGTCGGGGAGGTTCAAAAAAAAAATAAAAAGAGCAGAATCATAAGTATGATTCTGTAATTGATGCAACACCTGCGCCTGCATCTTCGATTGCGCCTAAGCCTTTTAAGGTCATTCCGATAGCTGCAAAGGTCTGCACTAATTCTTTGTAGGAAATGCATCCCATGTGTCCGATTCTGAAGATGTTTCCTTTCAAGTGATCCTGTCCTCCGGCAAGTTCTACGCCGTACTTGTCACGGGTGGTTCCTCTAAAGTCAGCGTCAGCGATTCCTTCAGGCATTTTTACTGCAGTTACGGTTGCTGAGGATACTGCTTCGTCTGCGAATAATTCAAGGCCTAAAGCTTTTACAGCTGCTACGCTTGCGTTTGCTGCCTTGTGGTGACGTGCAATCCTGTTTTCTAAACCTTCTTCCATAACTATTTTCAGAGCTTCGTTCATTGCGTAAGTTAAGCTGACTGATGGAGTGTAAGGAGTTTCAGGAGGGTTTTTGTCTCCGCTTTTTCTTGCAGCTTTCAAATCTAAATAATAAGTATTGGTGTCGAAACTGTCGACGGCTTTCCATGCGTCGTCGCTTAATGTAATGGCTGCCATTCCAGGAGGCGCTGCCAGACATTTTTGTGAACCGGTTACGCAGACGTCAATTCCGAACTTTTCAACGTCAACGTAGTCTCCTCCGAGGGAGGATACGGTATCTACGATGTATAATGCGTCGTAGTTTTTCATTACCTTACCGATTTCTTCGATAGGTGCCGCTACACCGGTGGATGTTTCGTTGTGAATAACGGAAATTGCTTTGATGTCTTCGTTTTCATCAAGAGCTTCTGCGATTTGTTTTGGGGTTACTGCTGTTCCCCATTCGACTGCAAGCTCCTGTGCGTCGATTCCATGGGTCTGTGCGATTTTCATGAAACGTTCACCGAATTTTCCACCAACAATGTTCAACATCTTTTCGCCAGGGGCAACGGTATTTGCAATGGCCGCTTCCATTGCAGCGGTACCTGATCCGGTTAATAAATAAGATTTATTTGGGGTTTGGAATACTTTACTCATTAATTCAGTGGTTTCTGTTAATATTTCTCCATATTTTGCTCCTCTGTGATTTACAACAGCTTTTGACATTGCAGCCAGCACTCTAGGGTCTACTGTTGTTGGACCAGGAAGCATTAATAAAATTTCGTCCATTGATTTTCCTCCATATCAAAAAAAGATTTAGCTTTTCTAAATCTAGTTAAATGTTTAATTTTCATTGTTATTATATATTATCGTCGGCAAATCTTTTGCCGTTTCGATTGTACATTTTTGTTCAAATGGCTTTAAATACTCCAGAAAATAAAATAATTAATCAATGATTAAAAGAATTTGCCTTTTTGTATTGGGACTGTTCATAATGTCTTTTGGGGTGGCATTTTCAATCAAGTCGACTTTCGGAACCACGCCCATAAGCTCCATTTCATACGCCCTTGCATTATGCACCGACATGGACGTCGGGCTTGCCACATTCATTTTCAACGCAGCCCTGATTTTCCTTCAGATGATTATCCTGAGGTCAAGATTCAGGGCCAGAAGACTGCTGCAGTTCATCAACTGCTTTCTTTTCAGCTATTTCACGGATGTGGCATTATATATCGTTTACGCATTAAACATTCCCGACACGCTAATCATTAATGTAATCCTGATATTCGTAAGCATATTTCTCATAGCCCTTGGAATATTCATCTACATGCCGGCAAATATCGCACCCCTTCCGGGCGAGGGATGCGTCGAATCAATTGTCCTCGTCACCGGATGGAGGTTTTCATCAATTAAAATCGCCTTTGACGCCACGATGGTCATAATATCTCTCATAATGTGCGCTTTATTCTATACGACGCCTTTCGGAAGCGTCAGTATAGGAACGGTGATTTCAGCATTCGGTGTCGGTTTCACATTAAGGCAAATTGCAAAATTATATAATAGCATGACTGGTAAAGATATTAATATTGTTAATGAATGAGGTTAAAACTATGGAATTTGGCCAGTGGAGTATATACTATAAAGAAATTCTAGACGATTTCGGTTTCAGCCGTGAAGATGATGAAAAATCCGCTCAAGTATTGGATGAGATTTTATCTGAAGAGGGCTGTTTAACGCTCGAGGATTTAAGTAAAATAGTTGGATTTTCAGACAGGTTTATTGTCTTCGGAGCGGGCCCGTCACTCAAGGAGCATATCCAGCTCCTGCTTGAAAACTATGACTTGAAGGAATATGTCCTGGTGTCTGCAGACGGCGCCACAACCGCCATGGTTGAAGAGAGGATTTCTCCGGACATCGTTGTCACAGATTTGGACGGAAATCTTGATGACATACTGTTGGCTAATTTAAGGGGTGCAAACGTCGTTATACACGCCCACGGCGACAATATCACAAAGGTAGCTCAGCTGACTCCCTTTTTCACAAACGTCCTTGGAACGACCCAGGCCCAGCCGGTGGGAAACCTTTACAACTTCGGAGGATTCACCGACGGCGACAGGGCGATATTCTTGGCAGTAGCTTTGGGAGCGTCTGAAATCACATTGGCCGGAATGGACTTCGGCGAAATCGTAACAAAGTATTCAAGGCCTAACCTGCCGGACATCGTAGGACCGGCCGATGAAGTCAAGCGCAAAAAGCTTCAATATGCTGAAGAATTCACTAACTGGATAGAAGAAAACGAAAACGTTAAAATAACTAATTTGAAAGAATGACTTATTAATGCCTGGGGGGTATCATGGCTAAGTTTTGTCCTGAATGCGGCTGCAAATTGAATCATGATGAAAAGACCTGTCCTGAATGCGGCATAAATCTCAATTTCAGCACAGAAAAATCTGATAAGGGGTGGGGATTGCCGAAAATACTGGTGGCAGTTGGAATCGTTGCGGTCATCATCTTTGCAGCATTTATCCTGATTACGGGCAATTTCACAGACAGCGAAAACATCCTAGTTACCGTATCTGAAAGCGGGGAATGGATTTCAAGCTATGACAACAATACTACCATGACATACTCTTACTATGTGAACGGATATATTTCAGGAATACCTTCTGATTCGGACAAGTATTTCCTTAGAACGATATATTATGATTCAAACAATACCGAGCTTGGAAAAACGACAGAAAACCTGCAGAAAATCCATTTTATGCTCTCTGAAACTGATTTGCATGCCATAAGTTTATTCTTGCCAAAAAATCAGGTGTATGTGGATCATATCACAATCCAGGTAGTTAAGGACAATGAGGTCTTAAAGGAATTCAATGAAAGCTTTGACTCCAATAACGTGGAATTTTTCAACTGATACAAAATTTTTTTAATAGCTAAAAATAGATTAGATAATATGGGAATCGAAGATATATTGATGTATGACGAAAGTCTCTTTAAGAACATAAACGCATTTGACCCGGACTATCTGCCTCCAAACTATAATTTCAGGGACACGCAGATGGAAGCCATGGCAATAGCCATAAGGCCGGCCATGCGCAACGCGCAACCGTCAAATGCAGTGATACTGGGGTCTCCTGCAACCGGAAAGACAACGGCGGTCAAGAAGGTATACGAACTGGTCGAGAAAAACACTGACAAGGTCGTATGCGTCTATATAAACTGCCAGCTTCACACGACAAGGTTCGGAATAATATCCCAAATCCACAAGCAGATTTTCGGACACCTGCCTCCCGAATCAGGAGTTCCATTTGCAAAGATATATGAAAAGATAATGCTGGAGCTTCAAAAGAAAGGCCAATCATTAATATTATCTTTGGATGACGTCAACTACCTTTTCCAGAGCAAAAACGCAAACAAGATATTCTATGACATCTTAAGGGCATACGAGGAATTTCCAGGCGTAAAGACAGCCATTTTTGCAATACTTTCGGATCTGGAATTCAGGTACGTTCTCGACAAGAACGTTAATACGGTGTTCATTCCTCAGGAAATCATGTTCCAGCCTTATTCCTACTCTGAAATAGAGGATATCCTAAGGGACAGGGTCCGAGCAGGATTTTATCCCAACGTAATAGGCGATGACATTATCGAACAGGTTGCGATGTACGCCTTTGACAATGGTGATTTGAGAACCGGAATAGCCCTTTTGAGAAGCTGCGGAAACATCGCCGAGGCCGACGCGTCACGTGAAATCACTCAGGAGCATTTCGATGAGGCAGTCGACTCGCTGGTTTCAATCAACATTTCCCAGGTATTGTCCACTTTAACGGAAAACGAGAGGAGCCTACTTTTATTGATTACTGAAAGCAGGGAAAACATCACTGCAGGCGATTTGGGCGAGGCCTTCCGTGAAAAGGAAAACGTCAGCTACGCCTCATACAACAGGACTCTCGACAAGCTCGAATTTTTAAGGTTAATCGATACAAAATATACAGGATCAGGGGCCAGAGGAAATTCACGTGAAATAATCCTGAGATTCAACCCTGACGATTATCAAATCTGACCTGCATATTTCGTAAATGGAGTTAGTTTCTGTATTCAAAATTAGATTAATTGCATGATACGCCCCCAGCACTCGCATTAAGGGTTTGGTATTAATCTAATTTGTACTTATGTCCCATCTATAAAAGGTATGGGTTTTGTGCCGTCGCAACGGAAAGCACGGATAAAAGTAACACTACGATTACTGTGAGCGTTACCATGCAAGCCTGAAGATCGATGTTGGAATATGCGATTTCATCAATTATTGAAGTCTTTTTTCTTAAGTCTGCTCTTTTTTGGGTATTTGTATTTTTAAACATAATAATCACATCACTATGTTTAAGGTTGTTGAAAGCCAATATATAAGCAAAGAGTAAGAGCGTGTGATAAGTAATATTTTTTAGGGTAAAAATCATGAAGAAATTCGAATATTTTGACGTCACTGCCGATATAGGATTTTATGCATGTGGCAATGACTTGAATGAAGCGTTTGAAAATGCAGGACTTGCAATGTTTAACATAATATCAAACACTGATAAAATAAAAGCTTTAAAATCAATAGAATTTGAAATAGTCTCTGAAGACGAGGTGTCACTTCTTTACGACTATCTGGAGGAATTATTGTTCTATCATGAGGTCGAATTCATGCTATTCAGTGAGTTTAACGTTCAAATAGAACGGTCTGGTGATGCTTTCAAGCTTAAGGCATTAATTAAAGGTGAAGAGATAAACTGGGATGTTCATGAAAGGAACTGTGAAATCAAGGCCATCACGTTTCACCAGATGGAAGTCAAGGTTAATGGCGGAGTCATGCTTAAAGCGATTGTGGACTTATAAAATTATAAATAAAATGCAAATCTAATATATCAACATGAAAAAAATAAAGAGCACATCCAGAACATTTGAACAGATTTTAGGTGTTTTAGGTTCATTTATAAGCATTATTTCCGGTTCATTTATTATCTTCATAGAAAGCGGGGGCATGCAGGGAAACTCATTTATAGCTGTTCTGTCCATTATCGGTGCCATTTTAGGTTTTATATCTGTATTTTATGTTGATAAGGATTTGGAATTTGCCGGTGTGGGATTCATAGTTGCCGCAATACTTGTATTGATGGGTACGCCACGTCTGGGAATTCTCGGCTCTGTACTGATTCTGATTGCAGGTATGTCTGCATTATTCAGAAAATAATTTAAATATTCACCATTTGGAGGTAATTAACCATGCCAATTTATCATAATATTGCAAGAATACCCCAACCTCTTCTAGGTTGGGGATGAATTGCACAATGGGGGGGTGTTTTTTTTTATAATGTGTTAGTATTGGTATACGTTTGTAATAAACGGTTTAAATACGTTTTTGATTATATGAATTATTTTGATTAATTATTTGAGTAGGAATCAACATTCAGTATACAAATTAACTTTTCATTTTTGGTGTTGGTTTATATAAAATAATCGTAGGAAAGTGATTAATCACGATATTTTTTTTTGATTATTTTTTGATGGAATATTTTTTTTTATTAATAAAATTGGTCAGATTTATCAAGGATTTTTATTGTTAAGGAGGCAAATTTGGAAGTAGATTTATTATTCATATAATAAT
>NZ_FMXB01000036.1 GCF_900103415.1 Methanobrevibacter millerae | reverse complement strand
TTAATTCAGTCTCACCGGTATTCCTTACAACGATTTCAAAGGTAACCTGGTCTCCAATCTTAACAGAAGGAGTTAATGTAATCTTTTCAACAGTGAAATCAGGAACCAAAACGGTAGTAGTATTATTGGAAGTCTTGTTATCAGTTTCATCAGAACCCGCAACAACAACATTAGTAAAATTACCTTTTACAGTAGTATTGAATTTAACAAATAAGTTGACGACTTCTCTTAAGAGTAATTCTCTGTTTAAAGTCCATACATTCTTTCCGTTAACGACAGAATGAGTCCAAAGACCATTATCAACAAAGGAATCATAGGTTAAACCGTCATGGGAAAACTCTTCAACAAATACGTTAGTTAAGTTAGTTTCACCAGTATTACGGACAACAATTTCAAATGTAACCTGATTACCAATATTAACAACAGGAGTTAATGTAATCTTGGAAACGTCCAAGCCAGGCTGAAGAACTTTGGTAGTGTTGTTTGCAGTCTTGTTATCGGTTTCGTTGGAACCTGCAACAACAACGTTTGTGAAATTGCCTATTTTGGTAGTGTTGAACTTAACAAAGAATCCAACAACTGCATTTAAGGATAAATTGCCTTTCAAAGTCCAGACATTCTTGCCGTTAACAAAGGAATGAGTCCAGAGACCATTGTCAACAAAGGAATCATAAATCAAGCCGTCATGGGATGACTCCTCAACAAATACGTTATTTAATACAGTCTCACCAGTATTCCTTACAACGATTTCGAATGTAACCTGATCGCCGATTTTAACTGAAGGGGTTGAGGTAATCTTTTTGACAGTAAAATCAGGAGTTAATACTGTGGTTGTATTATTGGTAGTCTTGTTGTCGGTTTCATCAGAGCCTGTAACGATTACGTTTGTGAAATTGCCTCTAACGGTAGTGTTGAAGTAAACAAACAAGTAAGCCACTCCGTTTAAACCAAGTTCATTATTCAAGGTCCAGACATTCTTGCCGTTAACAAAGGAATAAGTCCAAAAGCCATTATCGATAAATGAATCATAAATCAAACCGTTATGGGAAAATTCCTCAACAAATACGTTATTTAACTTAGTTTCACCTGTATTTCTTACAATAATTTCAAAGACCGCCTGGTCGCCGAGCTTAACGACAGGAGTAATTGTAATCTTTTCCACTTTAAAATTGGATTCAAGGACTTTTGTGCTGTTTGAAGCATTGTTATTGCTCATATTATTGTCCGGAGTGCTTGAATTAACAAAGACATTATTAACAATTGTTGTATTGCCCGTATTAACTTTAGTGGTAATTTTCAAGGTAGCTTTTGCTCCTTTAGATAAATTGCCTATTTCCCAGCGGCCGGTAGACGGATTGTACCTTCCATTGGAATCATCTCTTACATAAGTAAGGGTTTTAGGAATATTATCAATCGCATAAGCGTCTACAGCCATGTCCGGACCGTTATTGGTAACCACAATGGTCCAAGTAATCTCATCGCCGATAACACAGGTCTCATCTGAAACCAGTTTAATGACGCTCAAGTCTGCAAGGGGATTAGCAGAGGTTGTATTATTAGCTACATTATTTGAATAGTCAGGGTCATGAGTGCTGCTGTTAATTGTAGCAACGTTCAATATTGTCGTATTGGTAATGTTTACTATAGTCTTGATGTTTAATGTCACCGTCTGATTAACGTTAAGCGTGCCGATATTCCAGACGCCTGAACTTGCGTTATAATCGCCGTCAGCTCCGTTAAAGATTAATCCTGCAGGCAATTTATCAATGACATATGCATCGGATACATTATTATGGCCCTTGTTGGTAGCAAGGATAGTCCAGGTTATTTCATCGCCGAAATCAGGGTTCTTGTCTGAAACGAGCTTTTCTACAGCCAAATCGGCTACAGGAAGGATTTCAAAGTAGGTCATGTTCGTGATGTATTTGTATAATCCGTCTTCAAAGTGAGTAACGTTTACTGAATAGTTTCCAGGAGGAAGTCCCACCTTGGATACGCTGATATTACCGTAAATGCCTGTTTGGGAGGTGTAATTGATAACCACCTCACCGGTTTCAAGATGAATTACGATGATTGTAATGTTCTGTAAATCCTCACGTGAATCCTGATAAATGAGAGTACCGTTTTTACTGTTTTCAACGCCTTTTACCGGATTGATAATTTTATTTCCAGTATTTTGAGTTTGATTTACGGATGATTCATAAGTTACGTTATAAAAGAAAATGTTATCCGGTTCGCCGTCATTGTAGATTGCGTTGATAATGTTGTCTCCACCATTATGGGTAACGTTGATTGTCACAATTCCTTCAGGGTCATAATAGATGCGTTTTTCACTGGAAATCGTTGTCAGGAGATAACTCCAGGCCTGATTTTCAATGAAAGTGTCATCTTCAATGGACAAATTACGACCCCTGTTGTAAATGGTTGAACCGTTACGTGCCACGTTGTTTTCAAAATAACAGTAGGCAATGTCTGAATTGTCTCCACTGATGAAAATTGCCCCACCTAAACCCTGTTCCATGTTGTCGGTTGAAGCAATTGCAGTGTTTGAAGTGAAATTTGAATTTAAGATTCTTAAGTTGTCCCCCTCGGAATAAAGGGCACCACCATGCATTATTACATCATTGTTGTTGAAAACTGAATTGTTGATTAAGGTATTGTTCCCAACAACATATATTCCTGCTCCACTATTGGAAGCTGAGTTGTTTTCAAAAGTTGAATTGTCCACAAGGGTATTGTTCCCTACAATGTAGACAGTACCGCTTGAACATTCATGTTCATAGAATTCTGTATTGACTATGGATGAATTATTACCGTGAATATAAACAGCTGAACCGTTTCCGTTGGTTGCATAGTTATCATAAAAAGTACTGTTAACAATCCTGTTATAGTTACCTGTGATATGTACTGCTCCACCTTCTTCAGTACCTGTATTGTTTTTAAAGAAACAGTCCTCTATAATATTGTAATGTCCTTCAGAAATTCCATCCAAACCGTGATCGATACCTGCAAGCATGTAAGCTGCACCACGTTTTGCAGTATTGTCTTCAAAAGTACAGTTTTTAACTAATAAATAATTTTGACTGGAACCAATGGCTCCTCCTCTTTCCGTTGCAGTATTACCGATGAAAGTACAGTTTATAATGTTACTGTGATAATTTTCAGTTATCCCGGCGTTTCCGTGGACATAAATTGCTCCACCGACACCAGCACTACAGTTAATAAAATTAGAATTAAATATGTCTACTCTGTTATTCGTTTCCCCGGCAACACAGATTGCACCGGAGTGTCTGTTGGTCGTACAGTTTACAAAATTACAATGGTCCAATACTGAATTGTATGTAACGGCCATTGCAGCATACTCATAATCTGTTACATTCTCTGGTTCCAAAGAATGACAATTTGTAAAGTTCACATCATATAAGTTTGAATTTCTTATAACGAAACCTGCTACCGCAAGGGTAAAGTTTTCAAATGAAACATGTCTTAAAGTACAGTTTATAAAGAAATTCGGATACATACATACATCATTATAGTTCTTAAAAGTTATGTTTTCAAAATTACAGTTTTCAATAAAGTTACGTTTATTTATATCAATAGCAGAAACATTTCCCGCATCAAAAACACCGTTTATAAAAGTCAGCTGTTTATTGGTTGAAATGCTCGAATTACCATTTTGGACAGCAAATATAGTTTTTCCCTGAAGATCAATAATATCTCCATTGCCGGCTTTATCAATGGCTTCTCTTACATGAGCAAAATGATTACCGGTTATAGGAATGACTTTTGCTTGAAGAATGGAATCTTCATCCATGCTTATTCCTAATAAATCTTCATTTTTCTGATTTTCATATACTAAAATTTCTTCGCTTTCATTGCTTTCAAATGTATTTTCACTAGTTACTTCAATAGCTTCTTCTTCAATCAAAAAATCATTTTCAATAGCTAAGAAATCATCTGCCGAATCAGTAATATTTTCATTGGCACTGACAATTCCGATGCTAACGGATAAAATGATTAACGTAAGTAATATGTATAAAATCGACTTTTCCTTCATGATTACACCTAAATTATTTCTAAACTTATTATCATCTGATATGTCAGTTGTATTAATTAACTAAATTATTTTAATTTTAAGTTTTTGTTCATAAAAATCAAATTTTTTTCTACAATAGATATTTTTGAGAAAAATATAACGGACTTATATTATATATCTCATTATTATATTACTCCTCATCATATATAAACTATACATATTAATAATAAAATTTATATATATTACCATCTGATTATCTATTTGATATAAAATTATCTGACTGTATATTAATTTTAAAAAAAGTTGACAATGCCTATTTATAACAAAGTTATATTAGGAAATATCTAAAAAGAACAAACATTAAATAGAAAATATCCAATAATTTTGCTGAAATCTTTTTCTATTGGAACTAAAATTTATGGCTGATAAAAAATAAAAAGGGCGGGAAAATTGAATTTCCCTTAAATTCTCTATTTTCTTCTCCTTAATGCTGCACCTCCCAAAGCGATTAATGTAAGTAATACCATGATCAATGGATTACCTGTAGCAGGCAATACATTAACTTCTTTTTTAGGCTGTTCAGGAAGTTCAGATGGAGCTGTTTCATTTTTCTCAGGGACAACTTCAGGAGTTACAGGAGGTTCAGGAAGCGTTTCATTTTTAGGAACCTCTTTTTCAATGACTTCAGTAACGTTTTTTGCTGAAACCTTACCGGTCTTGTCGCTTGAAACGCTTACAATGTTTGTGAAGTTTCCTGCTTTGGTTGTGTCAAATACAACATAGAAGCTTAAGTATTCACCTGCATACAATGGAGTGTTAAGGGTCCATGACAAGTCGTTGTTTTTTGTCCACAATTTATTGTAGTCGATGAATGAATAGTATGTAAGGCCGTCAAATGAATCTTCGCTGACAACGACATTATTCAACACCACTTTACCTGTGTTTTGAACAATGATTTCAAAGAGCACCTGTTCACCTACATAGACTGTCCTGTTTATTGTTATCTTTTGAATGCTTAATCCCGGAGTTAATACTTCTACAGTATCATTTGCTGTTTTGTTAGGTATTTCCTTAGAATCAACAACTATAACATTCATGAATTCACCAGCTGAAGTCGTATTGAATACTACAAAGAATCCTGCATATTCACCAACATGTAACGGAGTATTTAAACTCCAGGTCAAGTCAGCGTTTTTGGTCCACAAACCGGTGTAGTCAATGAATGAATCATAAAGCAATCCTTCGAATGATTCTTCACGGACAACAACATCGTTTAAGGTTACCTGGCCGAAGTTGTGAACTACAATTTCAAACATCACTTGATCTCCAACTAAAACGCTTTTGTTGATTGCTATTTTTTCAACTGCGAAATCAGGCTTGATTACTTCAACAGTATCATTAGCCGTCTTATTTCCAGTTTCATTACTACTGACAGATGCAAAATTAATAAACTCTCCAGTAGTTGTTGTATTGAATATTAGATAGAATGCAACGATTTCACCTGTGTATAAAGGAGTTTTCAATGTCCAGGTCAGATTATCGTTTCTAATCCACAATCCAGTATAGTCAATGAATGAATCGTAAACGAGACCTTCAAATGATTCTTCGCTTACAACAACATTATTTAAGATAACATTACCTGTGTTTTTAACGACGATTTCAAATCTGACTTGGCTTCCTAAAATCACAACGTCGTTCAATGCAATCTTTTCAATGAAAATATCTGGATTTTTATCAGGTTCATCTTCATCATCTGGAACAGTATTGTTGTAAACGGTAGTTGTATTGTTTGCAATCTTGTTTTCTGTTTCAGTTGATCCGACAGTTACGATATTGGTAAAGTTACCGACGACAGTAGTATTGAATCTGACCGTCAATACAACGATTTCATTAATATTCAAGTTTCCGTTTAAAGTCCAGAAATTCTTGCCATGGACAACAGAGTGAGTCCAAAGACCATTATCAACAAAAGAATCATAAATCAAACCATCATAGGAAGATTCCTCAACAAACACATTAGTTAAAACAGTCTCACCAGTATTCCTAACAACAATCTCAAAGACCACCTGATCACCAATCTTAACAACAGGAGTCAAAGTAATCTTAGAAACATCCAAACCAGGCTCAAGAACAGTAGTAGTATTATTAGTAGTCTTATTCTCAGTTTCATTAGAACCACCAACAACAACATTAGTGAAATTACCTCTAACAGTAGAATTAAAGACAACAAACAAACTAACAACCTCATTAACCGTTAAATTCTTATTCAAAGTCCAAACATTCTTGCCATTAACAACAGAGAGAGTCCAAAGACCATTATCAACAAAAGAATCATA
>NZ_FMXB01000035.1 GCF_900103415.1 Methanobrevibacter millerae | reverse complement strand
CTCACCGTTGCCGGTGACGCAGTTTCAAGGGAGAATAATGCACACAACAACATTATCAGTTTATAGAACTGCACTAACATATGCTTTAATAAGCATATAACAAATTACTGATCCTAGCTTGTCGCACGGTTGGGGTATTCTTGCAATATTATGATAAATATAGTTCAATTTTAGCATAACCTTTTCTTTTTTTTAATTAAGAGGATGTGACGCAAAATTTTTAATTGAATTTTGTGGTTCTGATTTTTTTATAATTTTTCTTATTTTTAGTTGTTTTTCTTGTTTATTTCGTTGTATATTCTTTTTAGGTTATGTACGATTGTGTATAGTTTGAATTCTGTGTTTGTGTTTTTTATTCCAGTTGTGGTGAATTTGTGTAGTTTCATTTTTTTGTTTTATGTGTGCAAATAGTAGTTCTTCTGTTTTTAATCGTTTTTTGTAGATTTTATGTGCTCGGCCTGTTTCCATTTTTCGTTGTATTCTAATCTTGGAAGGGTTTCAATAGTATTGGATTGTTCTGTATTTCTTGTTTTGACAGCAGATTTCTTTCATTATGCAGTTTTTGCATTCGTTTGTCCAATAAGTATTCTTTGTTTGTTTTTATATTCGATTGTTTTTCTTCGATATAATATTTTCTCCCAAAGGCAGATATAGGTTTCAATTTCTGCATCGTAGTTGGAAATTATCCTTTGTGAATGGTTTTTCCACAAAATATATAACAGAACAATAACTTAAGAAGAAAAAAACTTCAAAAAAAGTTAGAAAAACCCGAGATGTGTCCATATTTAAAATCCAATAACAAAGAATTTATAAACTCGTAAACACGACATATTAACATGAAAGTTAAAGATGGAATTATCGGATTAATCATTGGAGACGCTTTAGGAGTTCCTGTTGAGTTTTCCTCAAGAGAAGAGTTAATGAGAGAGCCTGTAACGGACATGATCGGCTATGGAACATACGGAATGCCTGCAGGAACCTGGTCAGACGATTCCTCAATGGCAATAGCTACAATGGCAAGCATTGTTAATAAAAACGGCATTGACTATGATGACATGATGCATGAGTTTTTAGAATGGATTGAAAACGGAAAATACACTCAGTACAATGACACCTTTGATTACGGCCCTACAACAAGCCATGGCCTTTACAACTACAAAAGAGGAACTGAGGCTATCTTTTGTGGCGGCACAGGCGAAAGAGACAACGGTAACGGCTCATTAATGAGAATATTACCTCTTGCATTCATTCCTAACATCGAATATGAAACAATCGAAAACATCTCCGGACTGACCCACAGACACATGAGATCAAAGATTGCCTGCGTTTTTTATATTGAAATAGCCAAATCCATGCTTGAAAATGATTTGACAATTGACGAGCATATCAGACTGACCGGAGATAAGATACAAAAGCATTATGAGGGAAACAAGGAACTGAATCATTTTTCAAGGGTTTTCAATGATGATTTAAACGATGTAGATACCATAAGCAGCAGCGGCTATGTGATAAACACCTTTGAAAGCGTGATTTACTGCTTGAAAAATACCGACAATTACAGGGATGCAGTTTTAAAGGCAGTCAATCTGGGCGGAGATACCGATACTGTAGGTGCCATATGCGGAGGATTGGCAGGCATTTATTACGGATATGATGCAATACCTGTAGATTGGATTGAAGATATTCCTAAAATTGACAAGGTACTTCAATTATGTGAAAAGTACGGGGCGTTTTGTGATGGATGTCTGTAAAACTATCAAGAATATTAGGGCCAGCTGCGATATTTATGCAGAGCCAAATCTTGTTGCTACAATCATCGATGATAATTGCTTCATGGGTGCAAATAACATTGATGAAATTGAAGGATACGGCATTGCAAAAAACGATACTTATGAAAAGAAGTTCATGAAAATCCTTAAAGAGGAAAACATCTTCATCAGTTTCGGAATGCTTGCATTCATACCGATGATTAACGAATGCGACATCTATTCGGTTAATGACGAGACAATCGAACTTACCCAAGAGGAATTTGACGAAAACGCAGACGAAAAAGAAGTCTTTTTCGGAATAATGATAGAAAAAAACAGCGATAATTACATTATAGGAACAATTGATCTGTGCAACTGCAAGGTCGAGTCACGTTTCAGACCAATTGAAAATAAGAATTCCGGATTATATAAAAAATTAGAAGAGATAATTGACGAAAGGATTATCTCTTAATCAGCTTTTGCTTAATGCTTTCCCACATTGCCTGCTCTTCACCGCAGCCAGTCATGATAACGTAATCGTATTCGGATTCAACTGCCAGTTCGTAGAGCTTTTGAATCCTTTTAGCCATTTCCGCATAACTTAACGGGTAAAATTCGGCATCGGGATATTCTTCTTTTATGATATTGTAATATTCTTCAGCTTTCGCGATTGATTTTCTTCCCGGAACAACAATGACGTGAGCCGGATTCAAGGCCTTTATTACTTCAAAGTGATCTTCAAAGATTTCCTCCTCATCCTCTTCGGGAGTCGTGTAAATGAATTCCAGAGGCCCGTCGATATACTGGTTCATGAACAATGCATTGATTTTGGCCGCATCACCGTTATCTCCCTGTCCCAAACCGATGAGCTTATCGCCGTTGCGGACAACCTCGAACCTTCCAGGCGGAATGAATGACATGTCAAGGTTATTGAAAACTTTCTCCACAGTAGCTTCAATGTTTTCAATTTTAGGAGTAAACGTCGCATAGGCGGTTATTGAAGCTAAAGTATTGTAAATGTTATGGAAACCGAATGGAGGAACGCATAATTCAACGCTGAATGAAATGTCATGGTTGTTCGGATAGTTGAATAGATTTCCTTCAATTGTCAAGAGCCATTTATCAGAGCCGAACTCGGCATTGGTCAGCTTGACGTTAGGTTCCGGTCTTTTAAATCCGCATTCGCATGAATATACTCCCCTGTGATTTAAGAAACGCTTTTCATAGTCAAGTATCTTTCCGCATGCCGGACATTCAATTTCCTGAGCGTCAAAGAAATCCGTGATGTCATCGACTTCAAGGCCATAATAATTGATTTTAACGTCATCACGCTTCTTATAGCCTAAAAAGGCAGTTCTCGGATCGTCGGTGTTGGTTATGATTACTCCCTTGTTCATGTCTTTGGACAATAATTCCTTGGCTTTGTAATATTCGCTGAAAGGGTTTTTGACACCTGCCACCTGAGCGTGCTCCGGTGAAATCGTCGTATAGACAACGCCTACCGGATTTACAACCCTCTGAACGGTATCCGGGATTCCATACTTGATATTGCGGATACCATACTCGAATACTCCGATGTCTCCTTTCTGCTGTATTAAAGCTGCAGCTATTGCATTAATGGTATTGCTTTCAAAACTACTTCTTATTTCAATGTCACTAGACAATAATTTGATTAATAAAGTTGTAGTTGTCGTTTTACCGTTGGTTCCAGTTAAAAGAATGGAACCGATTTTCAATTCGCCAGACAGTTCCTGAATAGCATCTATTCCTGCAACTTTTGAAAAAATGATTCCGGCAAAACTTTTTCCACTTCCGGACCCCAATTTTGAAACGGGTCCTCCAATTTTAGCCAATGTCTTTGCAATTACAACTTTAACACTCATAATAATAGGTTATACGACAAAATATATAATAATTACTGAAAAATTAAAAAAAAATAGAATTAAACCAACTAGTTGGTAGTTGGTTTTTGTATAGTTGACTGAGGAACCTTTTCAGCTACTTTGGAACCGATCTTTTTCATCTTTTCAATCAATTGATCCTTTTTGCTTCCGCTGATTAAGATGTTTTCCAGAACGTCACTTAGGGTTTCGGTTGGAATAATCTCAATCATGTCCTCATATTTCTTCTCGATCATGACATCCTTCATATTGGATTTAGGAATCAGAACCTTTTTCATTCCCGCTTCTGCAGCAGCTTCGATTTTGGCTGTTGCTCCGCCGATAGGCATTACGTCACCGCGAACGTTAAGTGAACCGGTCAGCGCAATTGTCTGATCGATTGGAATTTCCTCAACGGCTGAAATGACTGCTGTAGCTATGCTTACACTTGCTGAATCACCTTCAACACCGTCATAGGTCTGTATGAACTGAACGTGAATGTCATAATCTGACAGGTTCTTGTTGGTGTATTTCTTGATTAATGCGCTTACGTTTTGAACGGATTCGGATGCGATTTCACCGAGCTTACCTGTAGCGATAATCTGTCCGCCGTTTTTGGATTGCGCAGGTGCGGCTTCAGCTGCAATCGGGGAAACGATTCCGCTTCTGTCACCGATTACTGCAAGTCCGTTTACCAGACCGACTCTTCCGCCTTCAGAACTTACCATACTGTATTCTTTTCTTTGGATAATTGACCTATCAGCAATTTGCTGTTCAAGGGTTCTGGCGAATTTTTTGGCTTCGATAACGTGCTCTGCCCTTACCAGATTCTCGCCCTGCTCAATGGCTACGTCTCCTGATGACCTTACAAGACCGCCAAGTTCCCTTAGCCTTAAGGTTAAAGCGTTTTGCTTACCTGATCTGCGTTTTGCTTCCATAATGATTTCATCCAAAGCGTCCGGAGCGAAATGAGGGATTCTTCCATCGTTTTTAACTTCCTGAGCTACGAACTGAACCAGCTTTTCCCTGTTTTCAGTCGTGTCTTCCATATAATCCTTCATGAAGACTTCATAACCGTAGCCTCTGATACGTGACCTCATTGCAATGTGCATTCCTTCAAGAACCTGAATGTTACCTGAAGCAACAAGAACAAAGTCACATGGAACGGCCTGTGATCTTACCATTGCACCGCTTGAGTTTTCACTTTGACCTGTAATAGCATACTGCTTTTCCTGCATTGCAGATAAAAGCTCCTGCTGGGTTTTCATTGACATTGTACCTATTTCATCAATGTATAGAACTCCACGATTGGCCTTGTGAATCATACCTGCTTCCACACGTTCGTGTGCAGGAGTTCCCAATCCTCCTGACTGGTATGGGTCGTGACGTACGTCCCCGAGCAATGCTCCCGCATGAGCGCCTGTTGCGTCCATGAACGGAGCGAATCTTTTCTCTTCATTGTTTACCAGTAACTTTGGAGCCATGATATTGTTTTTAGGCTTGATTTGAATTGAAATAAGTAAGATTAATGCTGCCGCAATGATGGATTCCAATATTCTTCCATAGAAAAATCCGATAACCAGCACTCCTCCGATAGCAAGGGTTGTAAGAATGGTTTTGCGTTCTTCATGACCTCGTGCAGAGCCTTTTGTTGCCCTTACGATTTTCTTGCCCTCACCGGCAGGCACGGTTCTTATTAGAGGATGATTGTTGTCCTCAACATTCGGATAAATTAATACGTCCTGAAGGGATTCGTGAGGCAATATCTGAGCCATTCCCTTTGCAAGCATTGATTTTCCAACACCCGGATCTCCAATGAGCAAAACATTTCTTCTTTGCTTTGCTGCCTTTTTGATAGTTTCTATTGACTCTTCATGACCTATGACCTGGTCTATTAATAACTGAGGAACCTCAATGTCTTCTGAACTTTTAATTTTATCATAATCCAACATAGGTTTGGTTTTTTCCTCATCACTTTCCTGAGCGATTTCAGGTTCTAAAACAACCTCTTGTGAAGAATCATCAAGGATTTCTTGTTCATCAAATTTCATTAAAAAACCTCTATAATTATCATATAAAAAAATTCAACATTTCAAAAATACATTTTCCTACTACATATTATATTATTCATTATATATAAAAAGTTTTCTAATTTAGTAAACAAAAGTTAGAAAAATAATTTTATTAACTTTCACAAAGAAAATTAACTATATTAAAATTTAAAAAATGTAAAGTGATTTTATATGGCAAAATGTATTATGGTTCAAGGAACATCATCAAATGCCGGAAAAAGTATGCTCGTGGCAGCATTATGCAGGATCTACAAAAACAGAGGATATAAGGTGGCACCATTCAAATCCCAGAACATGTCACTGAATTCCTATACCACATTTGAAAACGGTGAAATCGGAATAGCCCAGATGCTTCAGGCGGAAGCGGCAATGGTTGAGCCGAGCATCCACATGAATCCCGTTCTTTTAAAGCCGAAAGGAAACTTCACCTCAAACGTGATTATCCAGGGAAAATCGATGGGAGACATGAATTTCTACGATTACCAGCACAAATACCATGACACTGCATTTGCAGCCATAAAAGATAGTTTTAACAAATTGTCCAGCGAATACGACATAATAATCATAGAAGGAGCCGGTTCACCTGCAGAAATCAACATGCGAGAGCAGGACATTGCCAATATGGAAATAGCCCACCTTGCCGATGCCAACGTCATATTAATAGCAGACATTGAAATGGGAGGAGTCTTTGCAGCAATTGCAGGGACTTACGTTTTACTGGACGATTACGACCGTTCAAGACTGAAAGCGACCGTAATCAATAAGTTCAGAGGTAATCTGGATATACTGAAGCCTGGCCTTGACAGGATTGAAGAGATTACCGGAGAACCGGTTTTGGGAGTCCTGCCATATGATGAAACCCTGAGATTGCCTGAAGAGGATTCAGCGTCATTAACGACACATAACTTCGATGAAGACCGAGATATCATGATTGGAGTCATCAGGCTTCCAAAGATTGCCAATTTCACGGATATAGATCCCTTTGAAGCCGAAAGTGACGTCGGCATAAGGATGATTGGTGTTAATGACGATATCGGTGACGTTGATGCGATAATAATTCCTGGAACCCGTAATTCAACTCAGGACGCCTATGAGCTTCATGAAAGCGGCCTTGCCCAGAAAATCATTGAAAAATCCGCTGAAATACCTGTTATTGGAATCTGCGGAGGATTCCAGATACTTGGCGAAGAGATTATTGATGAAGAGAAAAAGGAATCCGAGCACGGAAGCATCAAAGGTTTGGGTTTGCTTCCGATAACATCCGAGTTCAAGCGCGAGGATAAGATAGTAACCCAGTCCGAAGCTATCATTCCGGATGATTTGGATGGAATAGCCGGTGAAATATTTAAAAACATTGCCGGCGAGAAGGTAACGGGCTATGAAATCCATGAGGGAACAAGCAATATTGGAGATACCAAAGCATTATTGACAATTTCCAAAGGACAGGGAAACACCGATGAAGGCGATGTCGACGGAGCGTGCTTTGGAAACGTGTTTGCAACGTATTTCCATGGAATATTCAATAACTACAACTTCAGAAGAGAATTCCTTAACTACATAAGAGCCAAAAAAGGCCTTGAAATAAAAAGTGGCGAAGACCCTTACGAAGCCCAGAAGAACTATTCATTAAATAAGCTGGCCGAAATCGTTGAGGAAAACCTTGATATGGATATTATCGACGATTTGATTTTCTCATAATGTAGTAGACATAGGAGAAGTCTTCGTTTTTTGAAACATTAACTTCTTTTTTCAGCTGTTTTATGAAATCTTTTGCTGATTTGTCGGATTTGATCTTATCCAGATTAGCGTTCAATTGTGAATAGTATTCTGCAAATTCACTTTTGTCTAAAACGTAGTGATTAATATATTCAAAACCGAGTTTTTCAAGCTGCGTAATCTTATTTTCAATAGTATCGATTTCTTCGTAATTGCTTTTCCAGAAATCAGTACTTTCTCTTGACGGTGATGAAATCCATGTCAAATCAGAAACTATTAAAAATCCGTCAGGCTTTATGACCCTTCTCCAGCGGTTCAAGGCCTTTTTAAAGCCCATTATCTCAACGCCCGCATGACAAAACAGCAGATCGATCTCTTCGTTTGCAAAGTCCAGGTCATTCATGTCCATTTCGTATGCATATACCCTTGAGCCGAGATTCTTTTCATCTATCTTTTGATTCAAAACTTTCAGGTAATGTGGGAACAAATCGATTGCTTCAACCGTCGAATTCCTAAAGTAATCCGCCAGTATTAACGTATCCGAACCCGTTCCGCATCCCACTTCAAGAATGTCCATTTTTAAATCCTTGTCGATGTCAATAAGATTTAAAACGTTGAGCGTCGACTCGTCACTTCCAGGAGCCAAACGGTCCAAATCCTTAAAGGTCAAATAGAAAAACAGTGGAATATCCATAATATCCAATTCCTTTTATTTATATAGTAGTTTTTACAAAACTAATTAATATAATAATATGGAGATTTTATTATGATTGTAAATGTAAAAGCAACTAATAAACATAACGGCGAAGTTATTTCATACAAGTTAGAAGGCGATGGCGATGCAGGATTCCTATATGAAGGAACACACATGCAAGAAGTGGCTGATAACAAAATCAGGGAAGTTAACAACACTTTAATTTTACAGGATTCCCCACTTTACACCATTAAATCCGGTGAAAGTGCTGAAATCGAAAGAATGTCCTTTGACATTGAAATAAACGCTGAATAAATTATTCAGCACTCTTTTTACTATTTTTTAACTTTTTTTAATATCCACTAGCCAGTTTTATCTTTTCAAGAGCTAAAAAAATACTTAACCCATTATTATCTCAACTATATGATTAAACGCTTCCTTTGATTCGGGAACAAGAGGATAAACAGGATAAACGTGATTCATCTCTTCACCGACATTAAGCTCGGCATCAACGCCGTTATCAATAAGTTTTTCATGAAACTTTATAACATCAGAATAGATTTGTTCGTGGGTTCCGACAAATATTGCGGTTTTTGAAAGCTCAGAAACTTCCCCAAAGAGAGGACTTACCCTGTAATCCTTCAAATCCAAGTCTCCTGCCCATGCCTTTCCCATTTCACGCAGACCGTCCACTCCGTGCATCGGATCGAATTCAACCTCATCATAATTTCCGGACATTGATATGTCAACCCATGGAGACAAAAGAATCAGCTTATCGGGCTGCGGCAAGTCATTAACCGCCAGATATTCACAGAATGCTGCGGACAATCCTCCGCCGGATGAGTCTCCCATTATCGTGATTGGTTTTTCAAGCGTTAAAAGATACCTATAGAGCTTTTCAACTATTTCATAGGTTTCCTCATATGTATGATTCGGAGCCAGCGGATAGATTGGAGCTTGAACCTCCCCGACCTTTTAGAGGTCGGGGATTCCTAGATTTTTTTTGCTTAATAGTCTATTAAGTCTGAACTAGGCTATCCCCGTCGCACCAACGGTTCAGTATATTAATTGCGGCATTTACATCCCTATCAAGTATTTTTCCACATTTCGGACACATCCATTCCCGTTCTTTTACATCCAAATCTTCATTGATGTGTTGGCAGTGGTGGCATGTTTTGCTTGTATTTTTTGCGTTTATGAATTGTACACCGTCTGCTTCGGGTTTGTAGAGTTGGAATTTATCTTTAAGTCTTTGTATGAATCTCGATAGAGGAAATATCATGTTTTGCTCTCCTCC
>NZ_FMXB01000034.1 GCF_900103415.1 Methanobrevibacter millerae | reverse complement strand
TATACCTGGTCTCGTTTCGATCCCAGTAGTGAAGTCCTTTTGCGTTTTGTTTGTGTACTATGGTTTTCTATGGGAATTTCATTTCGCTGCAAGCTCATTATATTCATAATTACTTTTAAATATCATTTTTTATAAAATTATTATTGTCATATCATTTATTGACCAATATTTAATTTGATTTTTTATGAAAAGAAGTGTTTAGCTTGTTGTGATTAAAAATTATTAAATATTGGATAGGCTGCCCGTTTCGAGGGTTACTCGAGGAGCTAAGGGTAATCTAGCAATGATTCAAGAGAGTTAGTATACGGGCAAAATCCATTGTAAATAATTTGAGCATTATTTGACTTATTAACGATTAATATTGAGTTTTTTCTTTATTAACTTAATATTACTTATTTTATTATTTTATTAGGAGCAATATGTTCACATTTTTAAAAAATAAGTCTTTTTTTAAGGAATTAATTTTGTCTTTTTTAGCAGGTATTTATATTTTGTATAGTTTTTTCAGTATTTGACTTTATATGGGGTGAGGAGTAATATTTATATAATAGTTATGAATATATATTCATAATACCTGAAGACACATTTTGGGGGAGAGTTATGGTAAGGCCTAAGAGAATGAGAAGAGTGGTTACATGTCATAGGCATGAGTTGAAAAAAAATCTAAATCCCATCGAACTGTCTGTGGATGAGTTCGAAGCAATCAGATTTAAAGATTATCATGATATTAAGCAAACGGAATCTGCTGAGTTCATGGGGATTTCACAATCAACATTTCACAGGATTCTAAATTCTGCAAGAAATAAGCTCGCTACATCTCTAATTGAAGGCAGACCAATAGTTATTGTCAAAGGTGATACGATGATTGATCCAAATAAATATTTGTGCGAAGATTGTGGGTTTCAATGGTCAAATCCAGAAAAGGAATATGAAGAATGTCCTGACTGCAAATCAACAAACATTCGTAAATTAAACGCAAATAACAGAAGAAAACAAATGTCAAATGACACATGCAGTTGCCCTAATTGCGGTTACACAGAACCAAAAATCAGGGGAGTTCCATGCAGAACCAAAACATGCCCTGAATGTGGTTCACCACTTCAGGGAAGAGGATTATGCAATATTTAAAAGATGGAGATGATTTAAATGGCTGATAATTTAGAATATGTCTGTAAAGAATGCGGTTTCAATTGGATAACCTTGAATGGCGAACACGAAATGTGTCCAAAATGTCACAGCACAACCATTGAATATGTTGGTGAAGTAAAAGATTTGGATATTGATTCAATACTAAATCACAACAAAAGAATGGGAGGATGCTGCGGATCTGCACGTGGAAGAGGGCCGTTAACTTGTGGAAAACCATACCCTGACCATCATGACTCAAATATCCCACATGACCCTGAAAAATGTTGCGGACATAGAGTATGCTAAAAAACATACTCATTTTTCATTATTTTGGAGGTTAAAAATGGCTGACATTAAAATAGACACCAACAAATGTGATAACTGTGGAGACTGCACGGATGTCTGCCCTATGGAAGTCCTGATTCTTAAAGAGGGTGAATTGACCATCAATGAACCGGATGAATGCAGTTACTGCGAAACCTGTGTGGATCTTTGTCCTAACGAATGCATCACAATTGATTGAAATTTAAATCAATTCTTTTTTTATCAATTTTTTAATAATTAAACATTTACTAATCATTCATTAGCTTTTTATAATATGTGTTTGTTTGGTATAATGCTCCTATGGGATTGTGTGCGAGCACTTTGTCTTTTGTTACAAGTGTTGTGCACAGTGCATCTGAGTATTTATAAAATAGGCTGTCATGTCCTACACATAATCCAATTATCACGTTAAGGTCTGTTTTTTCCTTGTTCAGTATTTTGGCCTGGAGTATTGGGTTGCACATTACATTTCCAGTCACGGCTGTTTTTTCTTCATCAAGCCCGGTTATCTCTGTTTTTTTCATTGCCCCTACTTTACATGCTACAGAATAAACTTCAAAGTCGTGTTTTGCCAGAATTTCTGCGAAAGTTCTGCTCTCTTCCATTAGTCCCACACATGCGGCTAGTCCTATTTTATTCATTTTTAGTCTTTTGGCAAATTCTATGATTTCTTCCACTCTTGTGTATTTGCAGTAGAATTCATCTTCTATTTCTGCGGATATTCGCGATATTTCCTTGTTGTTGTCTTCATTGTACAGTTTTTCAATTTCTTGTATTTCATCACTTGTCAATTCTTTTGTTGGGCAGAATTTAGGATATTGCAGGTCTTGGTGTTTGCAGTTTATAATTCTGCAATCGGCACATGAATAGTTTTTCATCTTATTTCCTCGGGGATAATTTTTTCTTATTTTATTACTTTCTTATTTTTCATAAATATTTTTAGCGAAAAAAATTAAAATAATTTAGAGAATCAATATTTGGCCTCAGAAACTTCTTTTTACCACATCACTATTATTGTCGGGTATTTCAATGAAAACTATTTGAAAGTAGTGCATCATATAAATTATTATGGAACTAATTGAATTGCAAGATGAAGATCTGTCTAAATTTAAAATGTTGCTGCAAGAATCATTCCAATATGGCTATGAAAATGTTTATGGTAAATGTGAAGAATTAATCTTGCCCGAAAAAGACATTGATGAATGCTTGAAAAAAGAAAACAGCAATGCATATGTAATGAAAAATGATGATTCCATTTTAGGGGGAGTGATTGTTGAAACAAATGAAAAAACCCAACACAACCACTTGGATTTCTTATTCGTAAGCACATCCAGTCAAAACAAAGGCATCGGACAAAAGATATGGGAAGAAATAGAAACTTTATATCCAAATACAAAAATATGGGAAACCTGCACACCATACTTTGATAAAAGAAATATCCATTTTTACGTAAACAAATTAGGTTTTCATATAGTGGAATTTTTAAATGAAAAGAATCCTGAACCTGATTGGGATAAAGACCATCCAATGAGGGATGAGGAAATGTTTAGATTTGAAAAGGTAATGAAATAAGATATTACTTTCAATTATAACTCTATTGGAAGGTCTAATGTTTCCAATTTAAAAGATTCAAACAAAACATTATGTGTTTTTGCACAAAGTCACACTTCAACAATATTTATTATTAATGAAGTTTATATTTTATAATAAAATTAGGAATAGGAGGAGATTTATTTGCAAGAAAGTAACGAATTAGATTCAACATGCGGAATTTCTGATGAAGAGCTTACAGAAAGATTTAAAGCATCTATTAAAATAGATCAAGATATTTGTAAAATTAAAGGACTTCCTATTGCTGGTTATGATGATGAACTTGATTGTCCTTACATAGAATATCCTGATGGGAAAAGAGAGTATGTTAAAGAATAAGAAAAGACTTCCTGAAGTCATTGTTTTTGCAGGTCCGAATGGAAGTGGCAAAACCACTATAACCCGTATGGCAAAGACTATTGGTGTTTATATCAATGCCGACGATATTAAAAAATCAAATTCCTGCAGTGATTTGGAAGCGGCTGTTAAAGCTGAAGAACTTCGGGAGTTAATGGTGAAAAAATGTGAAGATTTCACATTTGAAACTGTACTTTCTACTGATAGGAATCTTAAATTGCTTCAAAAGGCTAAGGAAAAAGGATATTTTTTAAGATGCATTTATGTTTTAACGTCTGATTATAGAATCAATGTCACTCGAGTAAACATCCGTGAATCTATGGGTGGGCATAGCGTTCCTGAAGATAAAATCAAATCAAGATACTTCAAAGCATTGGATTTGATTCCTAAATTAATCGAGCTTTGTGATATTGTTCATATTTATGACAACACTAATGTTCCATTCAGAATATTTAAGAAAAGAAAAGATGAGTATTATCACTGGGAGAACAAATATTGGAAGTATTCTGATATTGAAAAACTAACTGAAATTCATGAATATGAAAATTAATCCTTCACGAAAGTTTTTAAGTTATAATTTTTTCTCAAATTACTTTTTTTGTTAAATATGAATTAGATTATATATGATATAATTTAATATTGTACTGTAGGAGCTAAAAGTAATAAATATTTTGTATAATATACGGGCAACAAAAATTTAAAATGATTTTTGGAGTTTATATGATTCATTAAACTTTAATATTTATTTTTACTTTTTTTAAATTAATATAACTTACTTAATTGTTGAATTAATTGTTATTATTTCTTATTTTTATAAAAAAAGTTTTATCAGTAATAATTTTTGAGTCCATTTTGTCTTTTTTTTGGGAGGGATAATGTATTTTTTTGGTATATATTCTTGTTGAATATCTCTTAAAAAGTATATTCTTTTCTCTAATATAGACATTAACAATATAATATTTGGTTAAAATGAAAATGTTTCATAAGATAACATTTGATTTAACATATTTGCTAGTTGGTGATTAATATATTTTTTGGTTGATGATTAATTTTTTAAAATTCATCATATTACTTATTTGGTGATTTAAACAGTTTTAATTAAAAATAAAAAATTTATGATGGTTGATGATTAAGGTTGTTGATTCATGTTTTATTAAAGATTTTATTTTAATAGGTATTTTGTATTTCTGCCGTTTCCCCTACTTTCTATTAATTCCTTATCTTTTAATTTTTTAATAATCTTATAGCTGGCTTGAGGGGTAATGTTTAACATCTCCTGGATATCTTTATTTTGAATATGACCTTTTTCTTCGAGAAGTGTTAATACAGAGATTTCATTTGGAGTTAATTGAATGGTATTGTCATATTTTGATGTGATTTCAGCTAATTTTAACACTTCTGATTTAACTTTATTTATTGAGTATAATACTCCTCCACAGAAATATTCCAGCCAATTTGTTAAATCATGGTTTTTATCGGCACTGTGTAGTGCATCAACATAAGCCTGTCTGTCTTGATTGTAATATTCGTCTAAAGTGAAGTAGTTATTGATATTAAATTTGTGAACTGATAAAATCAATGTTGCCATAAGTCTGCTGGTACGTCCATTTCCATCAACAAATGGGTGGATACGTACTAATTCATAATGAAGAATTCCAGCGATAATGACTGGGTACATTTCATCTGCCGAATTGTTTAGCCAATCTAATAAATTATCTACTAAACCTGGTACTTTATAAGCATCTGGAGGCATATAATTTATTTCCTGAGTATGTAGATTACCAATAAATACGCGAGTATCTCTAAATTTGCCCTCATATTCAGGATTGCGCAATAAATCTTTAGTCAAATCTTTATGTACTGATAAAATTGTGTCGCAAGTAATAATTTCATCCGAATATTGATCTAAATGATTTAATACATTGAAATAATTTAATACTTCCTGTTCTGCTTTAGTAGTTGGTTCTTGATTGTTTTTGATTAATGTTTCTACTTCATCTAAATTTAAAGGATTCCCCTCAATTGATGTTGAATAATGTGAAGATCTAATGAGAGCCTCCTGTTTTAATTGGGTATCATATAAGGGAATTATTTTTGCATTGCTGATAACTTCTTTAGCTGAAGCGATTTCTGCAATATAATTCACGATTTTATCGGTATATGTAAATTGAGGTTCAAACATATTATCAACTTATTTTTCTTAATTACTACTATGTATGTGGTTGATGATTAACATATTTTTTGGTTGATGATTAATTTTTTAAAATTCTTTAAATTGCTTATTTTATGATAAAAACAATTTTGATTAATAATAAAAAATGTATGATGGTTGATGATTAAGGTTGATGATTACAATTTTATGAAAAAATTTTTCTTAATTTTCTTTGAGAATTTGGTAAGTAAATAATTATTCTTGTGATTATCCTTTGTTAATAAAGTTTTACGGGCAATAAAATTTTTACAGATTTAAAACGTTTTATTTTATTTTTAAACTCTATATTTATAGTTTTAAAAACTTTTAGGTATTATTATTAATTTTAAACCTTTATAAATAAAAGTAATATTAACATTAACATTAACGATTCAATATTTGGAACTTGAATTCCTTTACCCGGTGATATATATGCAGAGATTGAAACAGAACCCACATTAACAACCGGAGATGTTAATGTGAATGCCCATGCCGGAAATTAAATCTTGTGAGCAACTACTGATTTAAATTGACATTAACTATTATGTAGATAATAGCGATATTGACACAACCATTTAAGATATTTATTTAACCAATGAAAATTAATTAAATTAATAGGTGAATTACATGCCAAAGAAATATGCTTTAGCACCATGTAATGGTATGAGTCCAAATGGATTAGTATCCCGTGTTGCAACAGGAGATTGTAAAAAAGAGAATGAAAATGTGATTTCAATATGTATGGGTTCAACATCAGCAGATATTGAAGGAACTAATGATGAAATGCTTAAAAAATTTCCAATAATATCCATTTGCGGGTGTCAGGGAAATTGTGTCACTAAAATACTTGAAAATCGTGGAATTGATATTTATAAAACAATTAACGTTGAAGAAATATTAAAAGATGAAAAAGTATCTGCTAAAGACCCTTTCCGTTTAGATAACGAATCAGAACA
The DNA here is from genome assembly GCF_900103415.1 of Methanobrevibacter millerae. Taxonomy (NCBI): domain Archaea; kingdom Methanobacteriati; phylum Methanobacteriota; class Methanobacteria; order Methanobacteriales; family Methanobacteriaceae; genus Methanobrevibacter; species Methanobrevibacter millerae. The sequence continues at coordinate 4,085 of NZ_FMXB01000034.1, read as the reverse complement.
ATGTGTCGAAATCATTAAAAAAGAATTAAATAAAATAGTAACTGAATAATTTTCTATTTTTTATAAAATTAATTCTTGGGCAATCTTTACTGCAGATTCAACCATTTTTGGACAGATTTCTTTGAAGAGATTGTTATCAATTGCATATTTAATCCCTTCTTCAGTTCGAATGTCACAATCAAGTAAATCTCGGCAAATATATGATCCATTTTCTTTTTCAAAACTATCTAAGAATTTCACACACATTTCATCGCTTTTACTTTTATTTTCACCATATCTCAAACCTAATGCCATTATAGCACCAGTGCAAGCTCCACAAACTTCTCCTTTACGCATACCGCCCCCAAATGACATGCTGATTTTAAATGCCTGTTCTCTTGAAAGTCCAAACTCTTCACAAAATACCCCTAAGACAGCTTGTGAACACACATAACCATCTTCAAATAATTGTACTGCTTCTTCTACATAATTCATGATATTAAATATCTTTTTGTTAAGTATATAAATTTTAATGGACAACCCAGTTTAATATATTCCAGACCAGAGCAACCTTGCCATACCTGTGTTATAAGCGAGCCAATTCATCCAAGCCGACCCTGTGCCGACCAGATGGAGGTGTGTGCGGGAGGGCGGTGAATAGAATTGGGAGCAATACTAAGGTGTGGAAACGACTCTTGTTGATAGGTTCCGTAAATCTGTAATCAATGAGTTAGTTTAATTATATTTTCCATTATGTTCCGTCCGAGCGTAAGCGAAAGGCCATACTATTTGCATAACGATAATGGTTTTGTCAAGCTTGAGGAACGGGGGCTTGTCCCCCTATTCAGGTTTTAGTTTTGAAGTAGATGGATTTGTCAAATTTAAGAACGGGCCATTTATCGGTCGGTTCGAGGGTTAAGTTTTTTAAACTTGATTAAGATATTTAAGGGAAAGCGCCACATAAAACACTTCCCCAATGAATAACGAGTTTTTCCTACATATCAAAAATTTAGCTCCGGTAAAAAGCAATAAACACCATCATAGCTATATTCTGGTTCTGTTAAAACTTATATCTTTCAAAATCAAATAAAAGTAATAAAAATATATATGCTTCTTAGTTGAATATTATAATTTGAGAGCTAAAAGCAGTAAATATTTTGTATAGTATACGGGCAAAATCCTTTTTAATTAGTTCTCCAGTTAGTAATCTTTTTATTAAATGTCAAATATATTCAATAGTATGTTTGAAACAGTTTTTTATTTTCCGTGGGAAGTTTCTCTGATAATATTCCTGCAAAGTTCCCTTCCAGGTTTCGTATTTGGATTTTTTGAAATTATAGCGGATGTCATTACTAAGAATGTCCTTGCATTGTTATTCATTTTAATCTATTTGGCATACAACAAGGATTGGGGTAAATTCACATTGCTTTCGTTGGGTGTGGCTGGTGTGTGCTGCGAATTTGTCAAGGTGACCGTTGCACGTTTAAGGCCATATGCTGCTGTTGATACAATCAAGTGCATTCGTGCCAATGTACCTGATCAAAATCCTCTTGACTTTAAAATCCAGGGATATTCACTTCCAAGCGGACATACGATGATGGCAACCAACCTGTTTTTGGCAATTCCGATATACGTCAGGAATATTCAATATATAGTTATTGGATTGGTTGGAGTTTTGATTGTTGCTCTTTCAAGGGTCGGATTAGGCGTTCACTTTCCGACTGATACTATTGTGGGGTTCATCATTGCTTTGGCGATAATATTGATATTGTCTCGTATTTACGACAAGATTGAAAATAGGGCATATCTCTATTTGACTATTATCGCTTTGTCTTTGGCTGGTGTATTGTTCTGTCCTGAAATAAGTTATATTAAGTATGTAGCATTGGCTTTGGGAATTTCATTAGGTTTTCTTGTTGAGGAAAAATATGTTAACTTCGAAAATCCTAAAAGCAGAAGGGATGCAATAGTCAGGATTGCTGGAGCAGTCATATTGTTTATATTGCTTTTTGTCTTAATCCCGAAATTTGCAGGCAATACCGACCTGGTTAAATGTATTGTGCATTCTCTATGTACTTTCATAATGCTTGCCATATATCCTTTAGCTTTTAAAAAGATTGATAGGGATGGATGACTTGTTTTAAATCGATATTTGGTGGAATATGTGTATAATAGGGATATTATGAATAATATGATTAATTTTGAAGGAATAGAAATTGAACAAGAATTATTGGAAAGAACAAATCCTATATTTAACACTGCCAGAATGACTCTTTTTCAATTGGCTGCTGCAGGTCATGATGATGCCAAGGATGTAGTTCAAAAGTTGAATCTTACTCGGGAAGATACACAAGATAGTAAAACAGTTAAGGCCGATGAAGATGACCTTTTCATTAACAGTGTGGTTATGGAAGTAAGATATTTTACTAATGGAAAAATAGCTAAAGAATCAGGTTTTACTGAAGTTGACTTGCCATGTGGTTTCACACCTAGAGCCATTGAATTTGCAAAAAGTGGCAAGAAATTTGTTGGAATGGATCTTCCCGCAACCATTAATGAAGTTGAACCGGCTATTATGTCACTTCTAGATGAAGAACAGAAAAAACTTGTTAATTTCGAGGGTGTAGATGCAACTAATTATCAATCGCTTAAGTCTGCATTTGATAAGATTGAGGGGGAGGTATGTATAACAACAGAAGGACTCCTGATGTATCTTACAGATTCCGAGATGGATGTCCTGTGTGACAATATTAAAAAGATTCTTGCAGAGCATGGTGGATATTGGATTACCCTTGACCCTGAGATGCCTTTTCTCTACCTTTTGATAGTAAAATCCTTCTATGGGGAGCGAACACGGGAGATTATGTGGCAGTCTAAGTATAGAATAGATGACAAATCTGATGTAAATGCTATAGAAAATACAATAACCATTAGCGTCCGAGGTGATGTTCAGGAAAATATGAAGAATGCAATGAATTATATTAAATCCAAGGGATTTAAGTTGGAGAGGCTTCCATATGCTGACCATGTGCCTGAGTTTAAAAGTTTAGAAAATGCAAATCCTAAGATTGTAGCTCAGATTAGGGAAGGTTTTAAGAGAATATGTATCTGGAAGATTACAGTTGATGAATCAGTTAATGTTGACATTTCTGATGTCGGGGCAGAGTCATTTAATGCGGATGCATCAATTGATGGTGACAGGCTTAATTTGGTTTTGTCTGGAAATCTTGATACATTGAGTGCACCTGAGCTTCTTGCTAATTATGAGAAGATTAAGAAAGATAATACTCTCAACAGTGTGTTTATTGACTGTTCTAAACTAGAATATGTGTCCTCTGCAGGGCTGCGTGTTCTTCTTATTATGCAAAATGACTGTGAGGATGGGGTTATAATGAAGTCATGTAATGAAACTGTTATTGGAGATTTATCAAATACTGATATAGAAATACTATAAGAGCAAAAAGTACATTATATTTTGTATAGTATACGGGCAACAGAAATTCATATAATTTTAGGGTTATGGAGATTAATAACCATTAATATTAATTTAATTGTATATTTACTTAATATTAAATGTTAAATAGTATAATTGAGTATAGCATGTATTTTTAAAAAAGAATTATTTTCACTGAATTTTTTAGCTTATTTTCAGAGAGTATTAATGGTTTGTATAGTTTTTCCAATGCCATAAACTTTAGATAACTTTTTATTTTATTTTTTTATTTTCTTCTTAAATCATTTAATTATATTTTAAAATCCATTATATATAAAAATATGATTTTTAAGGACTTTGTCAATAATTTAGATTATTGATAGTTTTTCTTATTTTTCTTATTTTCATAGCAAAATAGTCTTTATTTTTGATTTTAAGCCAGTAAATGGTTGTTTTTCGTGTAGGTTTTTGGTGGTCTTTTGAATGTGAAATCGTAATTTTTATTTAATTTGAATGGTAAAAATTACTTTGAACATCAGGTTTTTTGTATTTTTCTGTAGTTTTATGAAAAACTTGTTGTTTTGGATACGGCGTACAGTCTATCTTTATGATGGATTATTGAGCTTTTTCTTACATTCTTCGCTCAATATGCTGTGTTTTTTAGATTAATTAA
>NZ_FMXB01000033.1:2277-12864 GCF_900103415.1 Methanobrevibacter millerae | reverse complement strand
GTATTCACAAAAGTTTTTAATGAGAATGTCTTCAAGAATGTCTCCAAGATTATCAATGACCAGGCAATCGGACAGAAATATCGGTGAAATTGTGATGAATGAAGCTTCCCCATTGATTAATGGGATTTTCTCTAAAAATTCTACCTTGTCGAGTTCAAGCTTGCAGTTGTTGAAGTAGATGCTTTCTCCCATAACAAATGCTGAAACAAGGCTTCTAAGAAATATTTCATCGACACTGGATACGATAACGCTGATGGTTTTTCTTTCAATCCTGAATGCGGAAAAGGTATAGAACTTGAAGTCTTCGAATTTGGTGCCGTTGAACAGGTCATTTACCTTCCTGTAAAAGAGGTATGAGAGATAATCGTCATAATCATGCTGCAGGTTCTTATTCTCATATCCCTTGAAATAAATCTTTACGCGAGACAAGTGAATACCTCTCTTATCTGATGCGGGTATGGTTGATTACTCCCATTTTGGACCAGTAGACTTCATAGATTCCCGGATCTGTTTGGCCTCCGCTTGTTGAAACTATGCTTCGATAAATCGGATTTCCCTCTGAGTCGACCTTGTCAGTTAGAAAATCATGCTGATAATCTTCATACTCTGAATTGGATGACCCCATTATTGAGTCCAGCAAATCTAGGATTGAAAAATCAGAGAATGAATTCTTGTCTGAACGATCATCAGCCGAAACATTGGCATTTGATTCATAATTATCTGAGGAATATTCTCCTGAAGCATCATCACTTCTTGTAATCTCCCTTTCCAAAACATCACTTTCTGAAATGGAATGGCTGTTTTTTTCTAAAAAATCTACAGTAAAGCTTTTCTCATCGGCAGCACCATCCGCAACATCACTGACAACTGTACGGATGTGGCCTAAAAAGCTGCCCAATGAACCGAAAAGCACTGTACCGATAATTAAAATTATTAAAAATGCAATAAGAATATCCTTTAAATCCATTAAAACACAACCATATATAAAAAAAATATTAAAATAAAACTAAATTTCAATAGAATTTGCTTCAAAACATTAATAATGAAATCTTGAGCAAGTAAATTAGCAATATTATTTCCAAATTTAATGAAATGTTCTGTTTGTAAATGTGAATCTAATATTTCTATAGATTCCCATTTTTCTACAAACAATAGTGAAAGTTCCTCTGAATCTGAATAAAGATTATATTCTATATTTCCTTTTTCTTTTCTTGAATTATCAATTAAATCTTCCGAAAACTGAATAATTTTTTTCGCAGCTTCATCATCATTAGGAATTGCCTTAGCTAAAACAAATATCAAAAAATCACCTTCAAATAATCTCACATAAAAAAATAAAATTATAGATATTACATATAATTTTAATTTAAATTAAGATACAAAAAATATTATTTTTGTTCAAATTGCGGGATACCTGTAATTCTGAGACCTCCATAATGGGATTTATATTTAATATTTAAACCAATTAAAAGAGGAGTTATTTTTTCAATAACCCTTGATTTTTCTAAAATCCCACAATCAATAGTCTGAACACCAGGAAGTTTATTTATAAGTTCTGCAGCAATATTTTTAGCTTCATCATCATTTCCTGCAATCAAACAATCACAATTTATTTCATTAGGGATATTCGCTAAATGAGAATTACTTATATTGCAGAATGCACTGATTACTTTTGCACCAGTTCCTTCAAGTATTTTTTCCGTTCTTTCGGCAGCTGATCCTTCCATTAAATCAATGAATCTGTAAGGTTTTCCACCAATTGCAGTTTCTAATGGTACAGTAGCATCTAAAATGATTTTGTCTGTGCAAAATTCTTTAATGCCTCCAAGAGTTGGTTTTTGTGCTGTTAAAGGTACAGTAAGAATTAAAATATCGCCTTCTTTTGCTGCATCTTCATTAGCCATGCCAACCATGTTTAAATCATACCCCTTAAGCTCTTTTTTGGTTTCATCAACAAGTGTTAAAGCTTTTTCTTCTTTACGAGAACCTACAATTACCTTAACACCTTCAATAGCGAATCTTTTTGCAATGCCCAAACCTTGAGGGCCAGTCCCGCCAATTACTGCAACTTTCATTTTTTATCCTCCTAAAAACAACCACAATTCTTGTGAATTTTAATATATTAATCATTCATAACGAACAAACATTACTAGATACTAAAAAAAGCAATGGATAAAATCCATCACTTTAATAAGTTAATTTAAAAGTTTGGTCAGTCGAGATCTAAAAGTACAACAGGTTTAATTAAATCTTTCGGTTTTTCTTTCATTAAATACAAAGCATCTTCAATTTTTTCAAGTCCTCTGAACTTATGAGTAACTAATAATTCAGGATCTTGTCTACCTACTAATGCTAATGCTGCAAGTCTTTCCATCCTTACAGCACCACCAGGACATAATCCATTTTTAATGTTAATATTGGACATACCACATCCCCATTCTACACGAGGAATAAATACATTATCCGCACCACTCAAATAGTTAACATTAGAAACAGTTCCACCGGCTTTTGCAGAAGAAATAGCTTCTTTCCATGTATTTTCTAAGTTACCTCCAGCAATAATTACAGAATCAACACCTTCACCATTAGTTAAATCTCTTACTTGTTCATCGATGGTGCCTTCTTTATAATTGATTATATCAGTTGCACCGTATTCTTTAGCGACTTTCACAGATATTGGGCGGGTACCGGCAGCAAATATTTTACTTGCACCTAATAATTTAGCACCTGCAATTGCAGAAAGCCCCACAGCACCAATACCAATGACCAAAACAGTTCCACCTAAAGGAATATCTGCATTTTCAGATCCCATCATACCGGTAGACCACATATCTACCAACATACATGCTCCTTCATCAGATAATCCTTCTGGTAAATGAGCTAAGTTACCATCTGCCATATTTACATGGAACCTTTCACCAAATACTCCATCTTTGAAATTAGAGAATTTCCAACCGCCGAGCGGTTCTGTTGTTTGAGATGGGAAACCTCTTTGAGCTGCTTCATCATCCCAATCAGGAGTAATTGCAGGAACGATAACTTTATCACCCGGGCTGAATTTAGTAACTAAGCTACCTACTTCTACAACTTCACCAACAGCTTCATGACCTAAAATCATGTCTGTTCTTTCGCCAATTGCACCTTCCCATACAGTATGAATATCTGAAGTGCATGGAGATACACAAGTTGGCTTAATAATTGCATCCATAGGCCCACACTTCGGAACTTCTTTTTCAACCCATCCAGTTTCACCAATTTTTTTCATTGCAAATCCTTTAAAAGTTGCCATTTTTTCACCTCTTAAACTTAAAAATATTTATAAAAACTTATAAATTGTTTTAAAATAACATATTAGATTAAAACACTTATTTTCTAGATTAATTACAAATAAACAAATTTAGAGTTTAATTAGTTTAAATAAATATTTTAATGATTGAGGTTTTACCTGTTTTAATATTTAAAATTTACCTTTATTTAAACAGTATTATTTAAATTAAAGAGTAATTAATAAGTAAATTTAATTTTTACGGATATATGGAATTTTTTTAATTAAAAGTTAATTATTAGAAAATAAAATAACAGGTTAAAATTAAAAAATAAAAATTAAAAATTATATAAAAAAACAAGTTCATGATAATAAATCTATATCTTGATAAAAATTTTAAAAATAATTAATGTTCATTCAAATAGATAAGATTTATAAGAATCATAAAATCGAATAGCATGTTTTACTAGATTTTCATCATCAATAAAAAACATTTCCGAATTATCAAATACAAGATTATCAAAAAAGAGAAATAATGAAGAAAAAGTATTTGTAGCTGTAAAAAATATATTTGCAATATCTTCAACAAGATAATAATTAATCTTTTTATTCCTCACCAAAGATTTGAAATATTTTTCTGAATCGGACTTTATAATTAAATCGAAAATATCTTTAGTGGTAATTAAATCCAAATAGCCATTATGATTAATAATAGTATCATAAATACAATCCATAAATATTTTAGAATAAATAGGCAAAATCATGAAAATATCTTTTGATTGACTAATATTTTTTAAATATACATTTATCGGTTTTGAAAATTCCATGGGGCTTGATTTAATTATAGTAGAATCATTAAAAAGTGACAATTCCTTTAAAAATTTGTTTGGAATAGAGTTAATAGTATGATTTTCCCAAAATTCACTTTTTTTATCTATATTTTCAAAATTTATCATTAAATGATCTAAATTTTCAACAAGTAAAAAACCAGAAGAAGTTATTGAAAATTTTTTATCCGGCAATCTTGTAATTAAATTATATTCTTTTAACTCATTTAAACCTCTTGAAATATTGCTTGATTTTTTATTAAACTCTAATTCTAGTTCTTTAATGGATTTAGAAGATTTATATATACTTAATAATAATTTTAATCTTAATTCTGAAGCAATTAAAAATCTTATCATGTTAAAATCTTTTAAATTATTAATACCATTAAAAAATTCAGATTCAATAATTATTCCCCCCATTTTTTGGATAAATAATATTTTCTAAACAAACATAATCCCCACACAATTTTTCATATTCCTCAAATAGTTTTAAACCCCATGAAATGGCATCTTGACTAGTTGAAGTAATTACTGCATTTTGATTAAATACTCCTGATTTATGGTAAAAAGCTAAAACTAAACATTTATCAGAAAGAGTAAATGCAAATTGAATATTATTATCATTTGGTTTTAATCTAACATACTTATTTTTAATATTTTTACTTTTAGGAACATAATCTTTTATAAAATTTGTTATAGCTTGAGAAACATCATTTGGAAGTATCAATTCAACAGTACACTCATTATCAATCCAATAACTAATAATATCATGATGATTCGGATGAAAATAAGGAAAAATTCCTTTTAAAAATTTAAATCCCATTAAAGAACGTTGAAAAATTTCAGTAGCTTTAAAAATATCTATATGATTTGATTCTACTAATTTTGATTCTTCAAGGGCAGATAAATCACGATGAGAATCTATGCCATTATTTATTAATGAATTATTTAAAAAATTAATATTCTCTTTTATAAAATTAGAAGATTTATTAAAATAAAGTATAAAATTTAATTTTAGCTTTACAGTATTATATAAATAAAATTTATCATCCATACTATAAATAAAACCTTTTTGTTCGAGTTTATTAATATTATCCAAAATAGTACTATAACTTAAATTAGTTTTTTCTTCAATTTGTTTAATAGATACAGGAGAATTAAATAAATAACCCAAAATTTTTAAACGAATCTCAGAATTAACCAAAAACTTTATTTCTCCTTGAAAATCAGTTAAATAATCATCAGTAAGACTAATTGGCAAAGTTATCCTCCTCACGAAAATATCAATTCAATGACATTATTCGTATTATATTAAATTTTTTTGTTTTAAATTAAGCCTATTAATTTATTTCATTGCATAATATTTTTAAATATTTATACCACAAGTGTTTTCTAATATTTCATAAATTTAAATAAAAACTTAAAATCATTAATAAAACACTATAAATAAATATTAGGTAAAAATATTAGCTTATAACTTTCAATTAATGACTTAAAACTATTTTTTGTTAAGTCATAATATTTAAAATTATCGATTAAAAAACATTCCTAGAAACTTAAGCTTTTTTTCATTTTTTGACCAAAATTTTTTTTATTAAATCGCTGATTTTTATTTATTTTCCTTAATTTTAGCTCTATTTATTTTAATACTTTATTAATTAATTTTAATTTACTTATAGCTTAATTCAATTATTATACATAGTTTATTTTAAATATTATTAATTACAAATATGTATATTAGTGATTTAAGTTTTTTAATCACGAATTAATCTAAATGGGGTTGATCCTGATGTATTCTTTTGATAGGTTTGTCAAAGATTTTTTAGATTATTTGATTGTTTTATATCAAAAAAATATGTTACAGAGGACAATAGATTTATTAGAGATAGAAAAATGACGCAAAAAGAATATACTGCCTATATTCTTTTTCAAAGAAGTTGTACGGCTTATATCGAGGCGATTAGATTTTTTACAATAATGCTAAGCAATGATTTTAAAACGATTTCTAGTCAAGCAATAGGAAAACAAAGGATGTATATTGACCCAAATGTTTTTATTGATATGTATGAACTTTATATTAATAAATTATACGATAAATTTTCGGGTTTTTCGAAATTTAAAGGATATATTGTTTGTGCTTGTGATGGAAGTATAGTTGATTTGCCAAATGTTACTTTAACGCGCCAAGAATTCCCTTTAGGCGATGAATACTTGTTAAAAGAAAAGAGAATACGAGCAAGAGTCTCATGTTTTATGGATGTTCATTCTAAACATATTCTAACAACAAAAATTGTTGAAACAACAGTAAATGAAATAAATTTAGCAATTGAACATTTAGAGAATCTTAAACAAAGATTGGACATTACAAAATTAATTACAGTCTATGATCGAGGATACCCTTCAATTGAATCAATGATGAAAACAATAGATTTAGACTCAAAATTTCTAATACGATTACCAAAAAACGTATTTAGGCATCCAATCAAACAAATGAAGACTAATGATGAAATAATAAAAATAAATCTAACAAATAATAGATTAAGTCATTTTGATGATGAAAATTTAAAAGAAAAAGCCCGAAAAATGGGACGATTAGAAATCCGAATTGCATTAGTGGATATCGGAAAAGAAGAACCAGAAATACTAGCAACAAATTTAACGCACGATGAATTCTCATCCGAAGATTTAAAAGAATTATATGCAAAAAGATGGACAGTTGAAACCGGATTCGATAGATTAAAAAACTTAATCGAAATCGAAGATTTCAGCGGAACACGAAGGAAAATCATTGAACAAGATTTTTACGCACATATTTTTGTTTATAATCTCGCAATAACAATAAAAAATCATGCAGAAAACCATATAACAAGAATCCCACAAAATAAAAATGAAAAAACATACTATTAGTTTAACTGACCCTGAATCAAGGTGGATGATGGATAAAAAAGAAAATATTAGTTTAAATTTCAATTATCAAGTAGCAGTCGACAGTAAAAATGGAATGGTCGTAGGCCAATACCTAACACAGAATGCAACAGACTCTAAAGAACTATTTGAAATGTTACATGAAATAAAAATACAAATTGGAATCAACCCTAAAGTATTAGTTGCAGATAACGGATATATGGATGACAATGTAATAAAATACGCATATGACAACAATATAAGATTAATAATTCCAGATCGAAACGAAAGCAGCAAAAACAAATCTAAAAATAGAGAAAAACCATATCACAAAGTAAATTTCACATATGACTGGAAAACAGACTCATTTATCTGCCCAATGGGCAAATACTTGAATTATAAAAACAATAGGAAACTAAACGGAGAATTAATGAGAGTATACACCACAAACAAATGTAAAACTTGCCCCGTCAAAAATCAATGCACAAAAAGCAGAGTAAGAGAAATTTTCGAACCAGCAAACGATTTAAGATGGAAAATGAAAGCAGATTACAAATCCCCTGAAGGAAAAATCTACTACAAAAAAAGAGCAAATCTAAACGAAGCACACTTTGGATTACTCAGAAACGCACGAAATTTCCAAAAATTAAACAGAAACGGCATGAAAAATGCAGAAAAAGAACTAACACTAGCACATAACATTCAAAAAATACATGAAAAATTAAATGCAACACTCATTTAAACAAAAAACCAAACAATTAAAAACAACAATCCTATTCTAAAACACCAAATAATCAATCACTCTTTTCACTAAAAAGCAGTTAAAAAATATCTATTTTTAAAAAAATATCGTCGAAGTGCAATTTCAACTGTAAAAGTGCACCCCGAATCTCAAATATCCAAGCCAATATCATAAAATCAAAAATCTAAAAAAATTGAATTATTGGACAGACTCAATATTATATTGAATAAAAAAATTATATAAATCAATAAATTTTAAATGAATAACTCTAAATATAAGAAAATAATGTTAAAAACATAAAAAAATGAACAAAATGAGATAAATTCACTAATTAAAAAATAAAAAAAGTAGAGAAAATAATTTTTCCCTTTTCAATGTCTATTTTTTCTCCTTAATGCTGCTCCTCCCAAAGCAATCAATGCAAGCAATACCATAATCAATGGATTACCTGTAGCAGGCAAGACATTAGATTCTTTTTTAGGCTGTTCAGGAAGTTCAGATGGAGCTGTTTCATTTTTCTCAAGGACAACCTCAGGGGTTACAGGAGGTTCCGGAGTCTTTGGAGTCTCAGGAGAAACAGGAATTGGTTCTTCTTTTGGCTCTTCTTTAGGAACATTTTTTTCAATGACTTCAGTAACGTTGTTTGCTGAAACCTTACCGGTCTTGTCGCTTGAAACGCTTACAATGTTTGTGAAGTTTCCTGCTCTAGTAGTATCGAATACAACATAGAAGCTTAAGTATTCTCCAGCATACAATGGAGTGTTAAGGGTCCATGACAAGTCGTTGTTTTTTGTCCACAATTTATTGTAGTCGATGAATGAATAGTATGTAAGGCCGTCAAATGAATCTTCGCTGACAACGACATTATTCAACACCACTTTACCTGTGTTTTGAACAATGATTTCAAAGAGCACCTGTTCACCTACATAGACTGTCCTGTTTATTGTTATCTTTTGAATGCTTAATCCCGGAGTTAATACTTCTACAGTATCATTTGCTGTTTTGTTAGGGATTTCCCTTGAATCTGCAACGATAACGTTCATGAATTCACCGGCTGAAGTAGTGTTGAATACTACAAAGAATCCTGCATATTCACCGACGTATAATGGAGTGTTCAGACTCCAGGAGAGGTCATTGTTTTTGGTCCATAAACCTGTGTAGTCAATGAATGAGTCATAAGTTAAACCTTCAAATGATTCTTCACGGACAACAACGTCGTTTAATGTAACCTGTCCGAAGTTGTGAACAACGATTTCAAACATTACCTGATCTCCAACCAATACGCTTTTGTTGATTGCTATCTTTTCAACTGCGAAATCAGGCTTGATTACTTCAACAGTATCATTAGCAGTCTTGTTTCCGGTTTCATCACTGTCAACGGATACGATATTGGTAAACTCACCTACAGCAGTTGTATTGAAAACAACGTAGAATGCTGCAATCTCACCGGTGTATAAAGGACCATTTAATTTCCAGCTCAAGTCACCGTTTTTGGTCCACAAGCCGGTGTAGTCGATGAATGAATCGTAAGTTAAGCCTTCAAATGAGTCTTCGCTGACGACAACGTTATTTAAAATGACATTTCCTGTGTTTCTAACGATAATTTCAAATCTTACCTGGCTTCCCAAAATCACAACGTCATTCAATGCAATCTTTTCAATGTCAATGTCCGGATTTTTGGTAGGTTCCTCTTCTTTTTCAGGAACTGTATTGTTGTAAACGATTGTTGTATTGTTTGCAATTTTGTTTTCGGTTTCGGTTGACCCTACAGTAACGATATTGGTAAAGTTGCCGACAACAGTAGTATTGAATCTGACCGTCAATACTGCAATTTCACGAATGCCTAAGTCTGAATTTAAGGTCCAAACGTTCTTTCCGTTAACAATAGAATGGGTCCAAGCACCATTATCTACAAATGAATCATAGGTTAATCCATCGTATGAAGTTTCTTCAAGGAATACGTTGGTTAAAACAACATTTCCAGTATTCTTAACGATTATTTCAAATGAAGTCTGATTTCCTACATGAACAATAGGAGTCAGGGTAATCTTTTGAACGGAAATGTTTGGAGTTAAGACTTCAACAGTGTCATTATCCGTCTTGTTTTCAGTTTCTTTAGATCCTGCAACAACTACATTGGTGAAATTACCTTCTTTAGTAGTTTTGAAGTTAACAAAGAATCCAACAACCTCATTTAAAGCCAAATCACTATTCAAAGTCCAGATGTTCTTTCCATTAATTAATGAATGAGTCCAAAGACCATTGTCAATGAAGGAATCGTAAGTTAAACCGTCATAGGATGATTCTTCAACAAATACGTTTGTTAAAACAGATTCTCCGGTATTTCTGACAATAATTTCAAATCTAACCTGATCGCCAATCTTAACGACAGGAGTTAATGCAACCTTTTCAACAGTTAAATCTGGAGTTAATACAGTTGTAGTATTGTTTGCAGTTTTATTTTCGGTTTTATCTGAACCTGCAACTACAACATTAGTGAAATTACCTCTCATTGTTGTATTGAAGTTAACAAATAAATTAACTAATTCTTTTGAATCCAAATTCCTATTTAACGTCCAGACATTCTTACCGTTAATTAATGAATGAGTCCAAAGACCATTATCAACGAATGAATCATAAACTAAACCATCATAGGAATATTCCTCTACAAATACGTTATTTAAGACTGTTTCACCAATATTCCTGACAACAATCTCAAATCTAACCTGATCTCCAACAAGAACAACAGGAGTCAAAGTAATCTTAGAAACTTCCAAACCAGGTTTTGAAACTTTAGTAGTGTTATTTGTGGTTTTGTTTTCGGTTTCATTAGAACCAGCCACTACACA
>NZ_FMXB01000033.1:0-1037 GCF_900103415.1 Methanobrevibacter millerae | reverse complement strand
AGAAATCTTTGTAACCTCTAAATCAGGTCTTAGAACTTCGGTGGTATTATTTGTGGTTTTATTAACTGTTTCATTGGATCCGGCCACTACGACATTAGTGAAATTACCCCTAACAGTAGTATTGAAGTTAACAAACAAGCTGGCAGTTTCATTTAAATCCAAATTCTTATTTAAAGTCCAGACATTCTTGCCGTTAATGACAGAATGAGTCCAAGCACCATTATCAACAAATGAATCATATACCAAACCATCATAGGAAGTTTCTTCAAGGAATACTTTAGTTAAAACAACTTCTCCAGTATTTTTAACGATAATTTCGAATGAAGTCTGCTGGCCAACAAGAACAACAGGAGTCAAAGTAATCTTAGAAACTTCAATATCCGGCGTTAATTTTGGATTATCAATGACTTCAGTAGTATTATTAGTGGTTTTATTATTTGTTTTATCAGATCTAGCAATGATAACATTTGTAAAGTTACCGGGTTTAGTAGTATCAAATGTTACATTAAATCTTGCGGTCATTCCTTGTTTTAAAGTAGGATTAAATGTCCAAACATTTTTTCCATTAACAATACTATGGGTCCATAATCCATTGGTGCTGGCTGAATTGAAAGTTAAACCCTCATAAGATTGTTCGGTAACAGTAACTCGATTTAAATCAACATTTCCCGTATTTTTAACGACAATTGTGAAACTAGTCTGTTCACCTACTTGAACTGTTTTATTTAAAGTGATTTTTCGAACGGTTAAATCCGGAATAATATTAGTTTTACCAATAGTTATCACTTTATAATAGAAACAATTTTGATAACAGTTTGAATTAATAATTGTATAAAAATTATATATTTTTACAGTACCGTCAGGCAAAACTTTTGTAGCATTAATAGTAGGTACCCTGAATCCACTATCATACAAGCTTACAACATGTTGAATATTTGGATTAGATGATTTTCTAAAATCTTCTTCAACAAAAGTGTGAATGCTATCACCCAAATTAGTTGTAAAATCTTCATATATTAAAATTTTAATATATTCCC
>NZ_FMXB01000032.1 GCF_900103415.1 Methanobrevibacter millerae | reverse complement strand
AAAAAAAATCTAGGAATCCCCGACCTCTAAAAGGTCGGGGAGGTTCAATTTAGCATATGAATTGAATTCCCCTAAGAATGGGGAATATAAAAAGTTTTAGATTGTTATGTTTTCAGTATATGTGTTTGTATTGCCGTTTCCATCAGTGAACACGACTTTGATTTCGTGTTTTCCAAGCAACAAGCTTAACAGGTCTATGATAATCTGTGTCAAATCATCGGTGGTTGTGGCATTGAACACAAGTATTCCGTCAATATAGACAAGAATGTGTCCGTTTCTGAAGTCCTTGTTGAATATCTGATTCAATACGCCCAATGTTAGCTTATTGTTGCTGATTGAAATCTGATGATTATTCATAGTTATTTTGTCTATGCTTCTATATCCTGTGCCGGAACCTGAATATCTTGAATATGATGATGGACTAATGTCATCCCCTTCAGCAGATCCGGTGTATTCAAAATTATTAGGTGAATTGTCGCTAAACACATTATTATCATCGTAAAACGGCCCATTTCTGTATACTGCCCCAGCATCCTCTGTTGCAACATTTCTAAGGAATTCTGAGCCAGTGCATGTCACTGTGCCACTGGAATAGTATAATGCGCCCCCTAATCTGGCAGTGTTTTCAAGGAATTTTGAATTGTCAATGGTTGTTGTTCTAACTGACTCATAAACAGCTCCGCCCTTATTCTTTGCAGTGTTTTGAGTGAATGTTGTGTCCTTTATATTGAAGTTAATTGAATTGACATACGCTGCTCCACCATCGACTGTAGCGGAATTCTTGATGAATTCACAGCCGTTAATATTGACATTAGTCAACACTGCAAAAGATAATGCACCGCCGTATCTGCCAACATTTTCAATAAACTTGACATTGTTTAAATTTGCTTCCCCGTAGCCCATTGTCATGGCGAGCACAGAGCCGTCACTGTCCTGAGCGTTGAAGTTTTTGAATGTTGCATCTGAAATTGTCACTTTCACCCCGTTTAGGGAAGTTAAGAATCCTATAACTGTAAGGAAACTATGTGCATTGTTTCCGTCAAGGACATTGTTGTTTCCATTTATGACAAGGTTTTTTAAACCTGCAGAGCTCTTCAATACAATATTTTTGGTTGCTTTATAATTTCCTTCAGCCAAATTAATTATGCAATTAGGAGCAACCTGCTTTTGTGCATTTTCTAATGCATCAGCCAATTCATTATAATTATGAACAGTGACCTCTTTTACGTCATGCATAAATGTGAATTCTAAAGGATCATTATAATAATAGTAATATAATGTGAATTCAACACTGCCCTTATCTGAATTCGGGAATGGCTCATAATAGAAACTGTACTTACCGGCTTGAGTTACTGTAGCATTTGTTGCTTTAATATTAGAAATAGCATAAATTGAAGGAAAATCTTTCTTAGAGTTGTCTTTCGCTGATTTTAAAGAAAGTTCTAGAAGTGTTTTTTCATTTGGCATGTAATCAGTTTTATTAAGACTAATATAATACCAGTCATCAACTACTACATTTCCTCTTACATTAGGCTTTTCATTTTTATTTTGGTCAGTGTTTCCCCACCAATTATTGTTGGCAATTACTTTAGACCTATAATTTGAAACAATACACGCATTTTTTACTTGATCAGTGAAAGTGCAGTTAGTTATAAATACAGTAGGACTGTCTTTCATAAGATATGGGTTTATAACATTAATGGTATCGCCCAGATCTTGATAACCAGGATTATCTGCCCTATCTCCAATGAAATTGCATGACTCAATTCTTGATGTATCACCATCGAATATACATATTGAGGAACCTGTAAGCATCGCTTTATTGCCTATAAAATTACAGCATATAATGTCGGAATTACTCCCAGAATATATTGCTCCATAAAATTTGCAGGTATTATTGATAAAATCACATCTTTCAACATGTAAAGATGATTCATCGGTCCAGATGGCACTACCTTGTTCAGCAATATTATTTTTAAAAACAGAATCTAATATAATACAGAAACCACCTTTTACACCAATTGCACCACCGTATAAGAGCGTAGCAGTATCTCTTTCAAAGTGATTATGGTCAAAAACTGAATTAAGAACCCTTAATTTACAGTCTTTTGCATAAAGAGCACCACCTTCACCACTTACTGTGAAACCACCCTGATTATCTTTAAAAGTACAATTAACTAAAGTAACCGCTCCGCCAGAGATATACAGACCAGCACCATTGGTCCAACTTAATTTTCCGTTTATGAAATTTAAGTTTTCCAATACAACAGTTTGTTTTGAATTAAGGCTAACAGACATTATTCTATCCAACAGTTTTCCGTCCAAAGTATGTCCGTCCCCTTTAAAAATTATTGACTTTTCAATAGTAAGAGTTTCTGAATCCTCCTCAGCATAATAATCTCTAGCTATAGAAAACCAATCCCCCTCAGGCACCTCATCAATTATTCTTTGCAATTCATGAAAAGTGCCCGGACGCTTTGGAACTCCTAAAATATCTTCCTGAGTCGTATCATCATTAATTTCCTGAGTTTTTTCTAATATACTATCTTCTTGAGTCGTATCATCATTAATTTCCTGAGTTTCTAATATACTGTCTTCTTCTTGATTTAGAGGCATATCCTCATTTGATTGAGGATTGTCTGCTGCACTAACCAAAGCAACAGAAGATAAAAATACTAATACAATAATCAGGAAAAAATATATTTTTTTCATAAAGTTTACCTCCTATTATTTAAAATGTATGATTTAATTTATTATTTAAAAATTTTGTTTAAATTAAATGGGGCTCTTTTAAACTTGTGTGATTTTTTTTCATTTTGAGGGTTGGACACGAACTCACTAATTTTTAAATTTTTTTTGCTTATTTTTTCTTTAGTTTTATATGCTATGAAGTATAATCTATTATTATAGATTTAAATCTTTATGGTCGTTTTATTCATGCTTTTAAAGGATGATACTATTAATCAGACCATGTTGGTACATATAGACTTGATGAAATTGATTCCAAAAGATTATCCGTGTTATTTATTAAAAATGTGGCTGATAATATTGATTGTTCTGAAACGAATCGTGAGTTTGCTGATACGCCTGGAGAATTTGCGTATCTTGTGAATTGTTGTTTAGGCTTGTTTTGATTAGTGTTTTAATGGAAGATTATCTTCACGTGAGATTGAGCGAAGAACTCAGACTGATGTTGGTTATATGTACTTGGCAGGCATGCAGCATCCCAGTTATCGTACAATTTTGAGATTCAAGTGCGATTATTCTGATTTGATTGATGAAGCATTTAAAATGACTATTAAAATAGCAACCGAAGAGGATTAGTTAAAATTCATCATGTGAGTTTAGATGGAACTAAAATAAAAGCAAAAACAACTATGAACAAATTAACAAATTAACAACAATTAAAAATAATGAAATAACATCTTGAAGAAAGTATTATATTAGATGAACAAGAAGACGAAGAATTAGGTGAAGAATCTGGAAACAGTGTTCCAGAAACACTAACAGATGAAGAAAAATTTAAAGAAGTCTTTGAAAAAATCAAAAAATCTTAAGTAAACACAGAATTTAAACTATATGCAATAGGACACAACCTAAAAATGACTCTATAATGAAATAAACAGAAAAAATAATAAACAAACAAAATTTTTCTTAAAATAGAAATTAGTTAAAAAATTTTGCCTCCCATCTTGAAATTGTTTCTAAAAAAACGATGTTGATTCCCTTACATTGAATTCTAATAAAATTTTGCTTAGAAAAATAACTTTATATATTTCTAATTATCAATTATTTAGTAATGACAAGAATTTGTTCAAGATGTGAATTTGAAAATCAGGATGATTATGATTATTGCGCCAAATGTGGAACTCCGTTAGTGGAAGGCCTAAAACCGAACAATGTTATTGTCGTTAAGGCGGAACCAAGGCTTAATAAAAAGATAATGATTCTGTCCTATTTAATAACCATTTTCCTGTCATGGAGCGGTTTTGTCGTAACTGTCCTTACAAAGCATTCCAGTATGGGAATTTTCACATTCTTCGGATTTTTCATACCATTCTACCTTATCCAGGCACCTATAAGAGAACTTAGACGCCACGGTATCATTCAGCTGCTTATTGCCACCGTTGGAGTTGCTCTATCACTTTACGTGATGTTAAATTAAATTACAGTGCGTTAATCGAATTGTATACTTAACTTTTTATTTATTAAAAAACATATTAATTAACAATAAACTTTTGGGTGATACTATGATTATAAGTGGTTCAGCTTCTCAAGATTTGGCAGCTCATGTTGCAAAGGAATTAGGGGAAGAATTATGTTATGTTGAGTTTAAAAAATTTCCGGATGGAGAAAGATACCTTCGCGTTGACGGAAGGGTTGATGAAGAGGTTACCATTATCCAATCCACGGGATATCCTCAGGATGAAAACCTGATGGAGCTTTTGTTTTTGATTTCAAACGTCAAGGATCTTGGAGCCAAATACGTTCGTGTAGTAACTCCTTATCTTGGCTATGCAAGACAGGAAAAACGTTTCAATGACGGCGAAGCCATATCAGCAAGAATCGTAACTAATTTAATCGAGGCTGCAGGCGCCGACGAGTTCATTACCTTCAACATTCATGAGGAATGCGTATTGGATTTCTTTTCAATCAAAACCAGAAACGTTTCAGCAATGCCTGCAATAGCTTCATATATTCAAAAGAAATACATCAAAAAGGAAAAGGACAATCCGATTATCATAGCTCCGGATAAGGGCGCTTATGGATTTGCACGTGAAATGGCAGAAATTATAGGATGCGACTGCACATATTTATCCAAGGTCCGTCTGGGACCGGACAAGGTCGAAACCAGAATCGTTGACGTCAGATGCGAAGGCGGAGATGAAAGCACAGTCAACGTGGATTCAGTCAAGGGCAAAAACGCCTTCATAATTGACGACATTATCGCTACAGGCGGAACAATCGTCAATGCAATTAACATTTTAAAACAGTATGGGGCCAAAACGGTTGACGTATGTTGCGTTCATCCAATATTGACCAACGGCGGAACCGTAAGGATTTACTCAGCCGGTGCGGATAAGATAATCGCAACAAACAGTCTGTCTTCAGACACCTCCCGTGTTTCACTGGCTCAAAGCATAGCTGATGTATTGAGGGAATAGCATGCCAATTGATAAGGAAAGGATTAAGCAGGAACTGCTTGACGAATCAAATGATATTTTAAACGAGTGGAATGAGCCTTACGTTGTGGACGGCATTTCAGTAATGAATGCTCAGGGCAAAATGACCTTTTTGGGTTCATTAAGGGTATTTGACGAGAGAAACGCTCCCAGCATAATTAGGGAAGTCAAATCCAGACTGTCCAAGTATGGAAAGCTCACAGTAAGGGATGAAAGGATAATACCTTGCTGTTCTGCAAGATACACTCATATCAGTTTCAATATCGTTGTTGATAATGCATGAAGGAATTTAAACTTAAATCACCATACAAACCACTTGGTGATCAGCCAAAGGCCATTGACTCCTTGGTTAATGGTATCAATGATAATCTGCGCGATCAGACTCTTTTGGGAGTTACCGGTTCCGGAAAGACTTTCACAATGGCAAATGTCATTGAAAAGGTTCAAAAGCCTACTCTGGTAATTTCCCATAACAAGACGCTGGCAGCACAGCTCTACGAGGAATTCAAGGAGTTTTTCCCGGACAATGCCGTGGAGTATTTTGTCAGCTATTACGATTATTACCAGCCTGAAGCCTACGTGCCGAGAACCGACACATTCATTGATAAGGAAGCGTCAATTAATGACGATATAGACATGATGCGACATTCCGCAACCCAGTCTCTCCTTTCAAGGGATGACGTAATCGTTGTAAGCAGCGTAAGCTGCATTTACGGTATCGGTTCTCCCGAGGATTACGGTGAATTCGCATTTGGAATAGCCGTAGGTGACATTTACGACCGCTCCGAAATTCTAAAAAGACTTGTTTTCATGCAGTATGAGCGAAACGACATCGAATTTGACCGTGGACACTTCAGGGTCCGTGGAGATGTCATCGAAATCAATCCGGTTCACGGAACACCTCCGATAAGGATTGAACTGTTCGGTGATGAAATCGATGCCATAAGCATTATAGACAGGGTTACGGGTAAAAAGCAGGAAAGCCTACAAAGATACATGATTTTCCCCGCAAAGCACTTCGTGGTCGGTCAGGACAAGATGGATGTGGCTATTTCCAACATTAAAGCAGAATTAAACGAGCGCCTGGATGAGCTCAACGCCATGAACAAGTTTCTTGAAGCCCAAAGGCTGGAGCAGAGAACCCGCTTTGACATTGAAATGCTTCAGGAAATGGGATACTGTCCCGGCGTAGAAAACTATTCAATGCATCTTTCAGGACGGAAATGGGGAGAAAAGCCATATTCACTATTGAAGTACTTCCCTGAAGACTTTTTAACGATAATTGACGAATCACACGTAACCGTTCCTCAAATCAGGGGAATGTATAACGGAGACCGTGCACGTAAGGAAACTCTTGTCGAATATGGATTCAGGCTGCCTTCAGCAAAGGAAAACCGTCCGCTAAGGTTCGATGAGTTCGAATCATCAGTAAATCAGGTAATTTACGTATCGGCTACTCCCGGCCCATACGAGCTTGCAAGGTCACGTAACGTCGTGGAACAGATTATCCGTCCGACAGGTCTGGTTGACCCTGAAGTCATAATAAGGCCCGTTGAAGGCCAGGTCGATGATTTACTTGGCGAAGTTAAAAAACGGGCCGAGAGAAACGAACGTGTGCTGGTAACGACCCTTACAAAAAGGATGGCTGAGGACTTGACAGATTACTATGCCAAAATCGGCGTAAAGGTGCGCTATATGCACTCCGAAATCGACACTCTTGAAAGGATTGACATCGTCGATGACTTGAGAAGGGGAACATTTGACGTATTGGTTGGAGTTAATCTGTTAAGGGAAGGCCTGGATTTGCCTGAAGTCTCTCTTGTAGCAATTCTGGATGCCGACAAGGAAGGATTTTTAAGAAACGAAACCTCACTTATACAGACCATCGGACGTGCCGCAAGAAACGTAAACGGCCAGGTAATAATGTATGTCGACAAGATGACCGAATCCGTCAGAAACGCAACAGACATTACAAGAAAACGCCGCTACCTGCAGATGAAGTACAATGAGGAGCATGGAATCGTTCCTAAGTCAACCACAAGAACGTTAAAGGAAAAAACGGAAGCCGAAGAGAAAATCGTATCCGGCGCGGACTTAAGCAAAATGCCAAAAGACGAGTTAAGATTGCTGATTAAGGATATCGAAAGTGACATGAAGGAAGCTGCCGCAAGACTTGACTTTGAAAGGGCTGCTGAGCTTAGAAATAAATTGTATGCTCTTAAGGGATTTGAAAAGAGCTGAATTCACCCAGTCAATAAGGTTATTATTGCAGTAAGCGTAAATACGCTTAAAATCACGTTTGTAAATATCAGTGAACTCATCAAATCGCTGTCCAGATCGTATTCTATTGAAAGAACCAGCGCATTCATGGCTGTAGACATTCCCGCTTCAAGAATTCCTATGTTGAAAGCCATTCCTTTAATATTTAAGAACATCATCATGAAAAAGACAATTGCCGGAGCAAATATTAACTTGATTACTGATACGACAAGGGAATCCGATAGGTTCTGCCCGATGTTTGTGAATTCAAGTGAAAGTCCCATGCAGAGCATGATCAATGGAATTGTAGCCTGTCCGAAGTAGGTTAAAATGCTTTCGGCCACATATGGTATTGGAATGTTAAAGAAATTGAAAATCAATGCAAAAATCACAGCCCAGAGTGGAGTAAACTTAAGGATATTCTTGATTATATCCGGCTTTTCGCCTCCGAATTCCTTTGCAAGCAATACTCCGTAGGCAATGACCATTATGGTTGTTGACAAATCAAAAAATATTGCATTTAAAAGTCCTTCATTTCCAAAAACGCCCATTGAAACCGGATAGCCGATAAATCCGGTATTCATTATGGAAGCAGCCATTAATATTGTCCAGGTGGTTCTTTTGGAATAATTTCTCACCTTACAGTAGATGAACGCTATGCCGAATAAAATCAGGCTTGTGCACAGCCCAATAACCGGAAGGGACAGCATGTCCATTGTAACTGTGGCATCATGAAGATTAATGAAAATCAGTGAAGGCAAAGCGACATATAAAACGATTTTTGAGAGGAGTTCACGGTCGCTCTGTTCGATAAATGATATGTATTTCAAAAAATAGCCAAAAAGTATCATTAATGCGGGTATCAGTATAACTTCAATTGGGCTTGCCATAATTATTCCTTCTTATTAATTAATTTGATTTTTCCGATTACTTATCATTTACTCTTTCTAATAATTTATATAGTTAAGAACAAAAATATAATTATCATGACAGAAGACGCAAAAAAACAAATCGTCATCAAGGGTGCCAAGGAACACAATCTGCAAAATATTGATGTAAGCATCCCACGTGACGAATTCGTTGTAATTACTGGGCTGAGCGGTTCGGGAAAGTCTTCATTGGCTTTTGATACAATATATGCTGAAGGACAGCGAAGATATGTTGAATCATTATCCGCCTATGCTAGACAGTTTCTCGGACAGATGAAAAAGCCGGAAATGGAGTATATCGAGGGATTGTCTCCCGCCATTTCCATCGACCAGAAAACAACCAGGGAAAACCCGAGATCAACTGTAGGTACCATTACGGAAATCTATGACTATTTAAGATTATTGTTTGCAAGAATAGGCATTCCCCACTGTCCGAACTGTGGCAGAGAAGTTTCCCACCAGACCATAGGTCAAATTGGAGACAGCATAATCGAGGAAGGGGAAGGCATCAAGATACAGATATTGTCCCCGATTGTCCGTGACCGTAAAGGCCAGCATAAGGACGTTTTGGATGACTTGAGAAACAAGGGTTTTGTCCGTGTAAGGGTTGACGGTGAAATAAGAGACCTTGAAGAGGACATTGACCTTGCCAAAACATTCCGTCACAGCATTGATGTGGTGGTTGACCGTCTTAAAATCAGAAAGGACGTTGACTTTAAAAGGAGGCTTGTTGATTCGCTTGAAACTGCAGCGGAATTCGCCGATGGCCTGATTAATGTATTGTTCACGACAGATGACGGCGAATACGAAAAAAAGTACTCAGAGCACTTCGCATGTGTCGACTGTGGAATTAACTTTGAGGAACTGACTCCAAGAATGTTTTCATTTAACGCTCCACAGGGAGCATGTCCGGAATGTAACGGTATAGGCTCAAAAATGGAAATCGACCCTGATTTGATAGTGCCTGATGCCACATTGACGCTTAATGAGGGTGCCATTGCTCCGTGGTCAAAATCCGCAAAAAGGGAAAATTACTATTATCAGATGCTTGAAGCAGTTTCTAATTACTTCAGTTTCAGCATGGATGTTCCGTTTAATGAATTGCCACAGAAATATCAGGATACCGTATTGTACGGATGTAACGACAAGATTCCTTTCACGTTCAAGAGAAGAAACAAGTCATATATGGTAAACCGCAGGTTTGAAGGTGTAATACCAAGGATGGAGAGACTCTATCTTGAAACCAAGTCAAACTACTCAAGAAAATACATTTCAAAGTTCATGAGCGACAGGAAGTGCCATGTCTGTAACGGTAAGAGGCTGCGTCCTGAAGTGCTTGCAGTAACCGTTGGAGGAAAATCAATTGCTGATGTAGTTGAATTGCCTATAAAGGATTCCTACCAGTTCTTTTTGGATCTGGAGCTGACCGAAAGGGAAGAATACATTGCCAAAGAAGTCCTAAAGGAGATAAGAGAAAGGCTTAAATTCCTCGTTGACGTGGGACTTGACTATCTGTCAATGGAAAGGTCTTCAGGAACATTATCCGGTGGTGAAGCCCAGAGAATCAGGCTTGCAACCCAAATTGGTTCCGGTCTGGTTGGTGTTTTATACATTCTGGATGAGCCGAGCATAGGCCTTCACCAGAGGGATAACGTAAAGCTAATAGGTACCTTAAAAAGGCTTAGAAACCTTGGAAATACCGTTGTTGTCGTTGAACACGATGAGGAAACCATCCTGTCTGCAGACCACGTTGTCGATATCGGTCCTGGAGCGGGCGAACACGGAGGAAAAGTCATCGTTCAGGGAACTCCTCAGGAAATCATGATGTGTGAGGATTCAATTACCGGAAGGTATCTCTCAAGAAAAGAGGTAATAGATGTTCCGGAATCTCGCCGTGAAGGAAACGGCAATTTCATAACCATAAAGGGAGCTAAGCAGAATAATTTAAAGGACATTGATGTTGAAATTCCTTTAGGTAAGTTTACATGCGTCACAGGTGTCAGCGGATCCGGTAAAAGCAGCTTAATCAATGAAATTTTATATAAGGGAATCAAGGGTAAATTAACCCGTAAATTCACTTTCGCGGGAAAATACGATGATATTGAAGGCCTTGAAAATATCGATAAGATTATAGCTATTGACCAAAAGCCTATCGGACGTACGCCAAGGTCAAATCCCGCAACTTATACCGGAGTGTTTACCGACATAAGGGATCTCTTTGCAAACACTCCCGAATCAAAGGCACGGGGATACAAGCCGGGCAGATTCAGTTTCAACGTTAAGGGCGGAAGGTGTGAAGCCTGTTCAGGTGACGGTATTGTCCAGATTGAAATGCATTTCCTCGCTGACGTTTACGTTCCATGTGAAGTCTGCGGAGGCAAAAGGTACAATGAGGAGACCTTGGATATCCGTTATAAGGGAAAGAATATCTATGAAGTCCTTGAAATGACTGTAGAAGAAGCTTTGGAATTCTTTGAACACATTCCTAAAATCTATAAAAAGCTCAAGACATTGGATGACGTCGGATTGGGCTATATGAAAATAGGCCAGCCTGCAACCACATTATCAGGCGGTGAAGCTCAAAGAATCAAGCTTGCTAAGGAATTGTCACGTACCAGTACCGGCAATACGTTATATATTCTCGATGAACCGACTACAGGTCTTCATTTTGCCGACATTAAGCGCCTGCTTGAAGTATTGGCCAGATTGACCGATGCGGGAAATTCAATCGTTGTCATTGAACATAATCTGGACGTCATTAAAACCGCAGATTATATCATTGACTTGGGTCCTGACGGCGGTGACGGAGGAGGCCGTGTTATTGCAACGGGAACTCCAGAAGAGGTATCTGAAAGCGGAACCTACACCGGTGAGTTCCTGGATAAGATTCTCAATGAGAATATAACGCCATACGCAAAAGAACTGTTAGATGCTAAATAATCCAATTTAGCATTATTTTACTTTTTTTTTTAATTTGTCGTTATATTTGCAATATTTTGCATAATAGGTTCAGTAGCTGTTGTCAGTGCTGCAGATGTAAATGACGGTGGATATGCAGGCAGTAATTATCAGGATGATTTAGGTGGATGGGCTGGTAGCCAATATGATGGTGGCTATGCTGGAAGCAATTACCAAGATGATCTTGGCGGATGGGCTGGTAGCCAATACCAAGACATGGGCGGCTGGGCAGGTTGTCAATACAATGAAACAGCCAATAACATAAGGGCAAATTCAACCGGTCATGCAGCTGGAAATCCAAATCATAATTTAACTGCTCATGCAGCTACAAACACAACAAATGCAACTGCTCCTAGCACATTATCAGCTACAGGTAATCCAATTTTACTTTTACTCGGAATATGTGCAGTTTTAGGTGGTTACACAGTCTTCAAAAGAAAAAACTAGACTGAGTTGTTATATTTAAAAAAGCAGGGTTTTAATCCTGTTTTATTTCTTTTTTATTCTTTTTTTAATCATAAATTTTATTCAAAACTTTTTTTAAAACCTTTTAAGGTCAATATTCTCTTCATAATGTTATTTTTCACCGATTTGTAATTTTTCATCAGGAGGTAAAATATCAAAAACTATATTAAAAAGACGAATATAACTAATTAATGAGGAGATAATTGTGAACTTTAATTTATATGAAGCATTTTTAATTTTTATTCGTGGAGTATTGATGGGGTCTGCTGATATCGTTCCAGGTGTTAGCGGCGGAACTATTGCATTAATTACAGGCATTTATGAACGTCTGATTTATTCTATAAGTAAAATCAACTTCAAATTCATAAAGCCATTGGTCAAACTGGATTTAAAAGGATTTTGGAATGAATTATTGGATGAAATTGATTTCGCATTCTTCATTCCTCTGGTTTTGGGTATAGGAATAGCTATGCTTACTTTGGCCAAGGTAATTACCTATTGCATGGACGTCCACACGGCGCTTACATTTTCATTCTTTTTGGGCTTGATTATAGCATCCGCTTACGTATTGCTTAAGAAAATCCATAAACTGGGAATCAAGCACATCATTTTCACAGTAATCGGTTTGGTTTTGGCTTATATCTTTGTCAGCCTGAATCCTATAGCTGCTAATCATTCCCTTCCTGTCCTGTTCATATCAGGAATGATTGCAATATGCGCAATGATTCTTCCAGGAATTTCAGGATCATTTCTCTTATTGCTGCTTGGCCAATACGAATATATGCTTACTGCACTGCATGAGCTACATTTCACGGAAATAATTGTCTTTATCGTTGGTGCGCTTATAGGAATATTGGGTTTTTCAAAACTCCTGAATTACCTGCTTAAAAACTATGAGGAGTTTACCATGGCGTTTCTCATTGGTGTAATGCTTGGTACCTTAAAAATCCCGGTTGTCAATATCGCTTCAAATGTGGCATTCACTATTCCGGCTTTGCTTCCGTGCATTATCGTTGCAGTGATAGCATTTATGATAATCATTATAATGGAAACCCAGTTTAACTATATTGAATAGCTTTTGCTATTTGATATTCACTATTTTTTTTAATAATGCTTATTTTCAGCTTATTTTTCCTTAATGAATGATATCATGAAATTAAAGATAAACATTACATAAAATAAATTGAAGAACTTAATTCACCTTAAAATTAACTATTAATGGATTTGCTGCTTTATTGGTTTTTTATTTTTTAAAAATAGTTGGAATCAATGTTTTATTGTGGATGGAACTCCACAATATCCAGAAAAAACATTGATTTTTATCACATGGTTTTTTAAGTTGAATTTTTTTCAAAATTCTTGAGATTATTAATCTCTTGTTTTTATATTGAATTTTTAATTATATAAATTTTTGTAAAATGTGTGGATGCGGATGTTTGCTTATTTTCAAGAGATACCTGCTCCGTGAACTAATTTTCTGGATATTAATTCAATCCTATCATAAAACTTCACTAAACATCAGCCCACACAATATTTGGAGGTGGTTAATGGATGTTATATTACACCGATGATTATGTTAACATGTATTTTAATAGTATCATGCTAATAATTATCAATGCTTCTATTAACTTAGGTGACGCATCGACTTTAATCATAATGGTGATTTTATCATAATATTAGCAAGAATACCCCAACCTCTCTTAGGTTGGGGATGAATTGCGCGATGGGGGGTGTGTTTTTTTTTATAGTGTGCTTGTATTGGTGTACGTTTGTAATAGGTGGTTTTTAATATTTATTTGTTTATATTAGCTATTTATGAGTAGTGATTTGGATAGGAATCAGCATTCGGTATACAAGTTAACTTTTCATTTTGGTGTTGGTTGTTAAATATCGTAGGAAAGTGATTGATCAGGATATTTTTGATTCTTTGATGGTTATATTTTCAGATATTGGTGGTAAGTATGGTGTTAAGGGTTGAGGAGTCTAATTGGGAAGCTGATCATATTCATATACTATTTGATGCTATGCCTAGTACTAATCTTGTTAGGTTTATTAATGCATATAAAACTTCTAGCAGCAGGATTATTAAAAGAGATTATCCTGGTATTAAAAGGTTTCTTTGGAAGTGTGCTTTTTGGAAAACAGGTTATTTTATCACTACGTCTGGTTGGAGCAAATATAGAAACTATACGAAAATATATTGAAAGGCAAAGAGAAAAATAACTAAATATTATTATTTATTTGTACTGTGTATAATACTTATCAAGCACTCTAGGTGAAATTTTATTACTCTATAAAAAAAATAATTTATTATATTGTACTCATTTATAAAAAAAAGAATATGGTGGTTTTAAATTCGTATGAATGTTGTCAAAGAGAATATTGAGGTTAGGATTTATCCTGCAAAAGCAGATATGAATGATAAAGGTGAAAAGATTGTTAATATTAGTGCTGTTGAGTCTAATATTGGAATATATCGTTTTATCTACAATAAAGAATTGGAGTTTATCAACGACTTTAAACGCCTATTGATATATTATGGCTATGATGTTGATAAAATAATCGTCAATAAAAAATCCTGTGATGTTATTTTACATATGTTACGACAGGAGTATTCATTTCTGGAAAAAGCAGAATCCAGTAGTAGACAGCAGTCACAAATAGACTTTATAAGTGCTTTTAAAAACTATTATAATGTAAATCTAAAAGCACAACATCCAGTATATAAAATCAAGAAAAACAATAAAGACACATTCCGCATAATAAACAACAATAACAATGTAAGAATAAAAAAAGACAAATATGGGTACGATAAAATAAAACTTGCGGTACTGGGATTGGTGAAATTCAAAACCAGCAAAAAATACCGGGAATTGCTTCACCGTGGAAGCGACAAAAACGACCCAACAGTAAAAATCAAACATGTAACTGTCAAAAAAGTCAATGATAAATATTATGCTGTTTTCAATATCGAACGCATACACATACCCGAAAAAATCACTGGACCACTACAACAAGTA
>NZ_FMXB01000031.1:4024-22226 GCF_900103415.1 Methanobrevibacter millerae | reverse complement strand
CACCGCCTTCAGTTACATTAATAAACCTAAGACCAATGCTGACAATACCTGTAGCATCATCAGGCAACTGTACAGTAATGGTGGAGTTTTCACCTGCAACGATTTCATCAGGAGAAGCTGTAATGTCCATTGTTACGTTTTCTTTAGGAGAAGCATCCAAAACAGTAATGTTTAAAGAAGACGTTGCCATTTTATATATTTCATTTCCATAGTAAATCACGGTAATAGTGTGGTTACCGACGGATTTACTGGTATAATTATAAGAAGCAACACCGCCTTCGGTTACATTTACAAAATGAAGACCAATACTTACAATACCAGTAGCATTTTCAGGCAATTGTACAGTAATGGTAGTGTTTTCACCTGCATTAATAACATCTTTTTCAACGGAAATGTCCATTGTGGCATTTTGTTTTTCATCAGAACTTATATCATTTGCTGAATTTTCACTTGCACCATAAATGCCGGCGCTATTTTCACCAGCATCAGCGCTTATTAAATCATCGGAAGCACTTGATAAAAGCGTATCCGGTACTTGAATATCAGAATTTTCATCAATAGCTATTGATTGACTATCATCACTAGCTGCGACAGCTGATAATGACAATAAAATCAATACAATTGATATTACTAATAACTTCTTAATACTAAAAACCTCCTATTTTAATAAATTTGAGTAAATACTAAAATAATATTAATATGAATATTCGTTTAGTATAAAATTAGTTATATATATTCTAATATATTAATTTTGGCTAAAATCTTTTACAAAATTAATATTTTGAACGGTTCTTCTAAAAATAAAAAAATGCATAAAAGTAATGAGAATATGAGATATAACTGACTTAAAAAAGAAAAAAAGTGATATTCAAATCACTAAACATTAATTGAATCTGGCAGATTATGGGTTTTACCATAATCAATCAAGATGCTAACACAGATATCCAACATCCTTGACGGTGAAATGTCAGCTACTCCGCCGGTGTAAATTCCGACATAGTTTGGAACATATCCGTTTCTTTCAATCCATGAAGAGAATCTGCTTGACATGTCCACATAGTTTTCACGTGCAATGGATTGGGAGCTGTCACGTCCGCTAGGGTGGGAAGCGTAATCCGGGTTTCCAACGGAGATTGTCGCATCTGGATGGCCGCTGCCGATTTCAGTAATGGCTTTGGACAATATATACAGACATTGGGATTTTGAAAGCGATAGTGACTTGAAGCTGACAGGGAAATTACCCCCAGAATTTTTAATGGCCTGAGCCAAATCCGGAGCTTCGCTTACCGGGAAACTGCCCAATGAAACTGGCTTTGAACTTGTTGAAGCTGCAGGCTGTGATGTCTGCACATTATCTGCACTGCCTGAATCACCATTGAAAAGACCTGTGCTGAAGCCGACAAATACGATTGCAAGAATTACTATGGCTGCAATCAAAACTCCGATGATTATTTTCTTGTTTTTCTCATCGTTACTTGCCGGTGCGGAAGCTACACTGGAAGTGCCAGCAGTATTATTAGCATTTGGCGAATCCTTTGGCTTGATTTTGCATCCGCAGTGTTTGCAAAACTTGGATCCGTCAGTTATTTCCTTTCCACATTTTGGACAAAACATTTAAAATACCTCTTTCGATAAAAGCAATTTATGCATGTTTTACTAACATTAACTATATCATTTGATATTTAAAATATTATCGAATTGATATTTACAAAAAATGAAAGTGGTTTTTTACATAGTTTTATTAAAGATTAACATTAAATTAACATATGTATAAAAATTTTATGATTATAACCTGAGGTGAATTAATTGCAAGGTTTATTAAATGACTGGAGAAGAACTAATTACGCTAAAGAAACCACTCCGGAAATAGCTGGAGAAGAAGTTACAATCATGGGTTGGGTTCATGAAATCCGTGACTTGGGTGGAATCATCTTTGTCATCATCCGTGATGTTACAGGTAGAATACAAATTACAGCACCTTCCAAAAAGGTCAATGCTGAAATATTAGAAGAGTTAAGGGCTTTCAGAAAAGAATCCGTTGTTGCAATCAAGGGTACCGTTCAGGAAGCAGGAAAAGCACCAAACGGTGTTGAAATCATTCCGAAAGAAACCAAAATCCTGAACCTGGCCAACCAGCCTTTACCAATGGATCCTACAGAAAAGGTAAAAGCCGAAATCGATACAAGACTCGATTCAAGATTTTTGGACTTGAGAAAGGAAAACGTGTCCGCAATCTTCAAGATTAAAGGCCAGATGTTCCACACCATAAGGGATTTCTTTTATGAAAACGGATTTTATGAAATAAATACTCCTAAACTCGTAGCTTCAGCTACCGAAGGTGGAACAGAATTATTCCCGATTACTTACTTTGAAAAGGAAGCATTCCTCGGCCAATCCCCGCAATTATACAAACAGATGATGATGGGAAGCGGAATGGATAAGGTATTTGAAATCGGCCAGATTTTCAGGGCAGAAGAGCACGATACCTTAAGACACTTGAACGAAGCCGTTTCCATCGATGCGGAAGCTTCTTTCATGGACGATGAAGACGTAATGAAAATCCTGAACGACATGCTTGTAAACGTAATCAACGACATTAACGAAAACTGTTCAGCCGAACTGGAAATTTTAGGCCACGAATTACCTGAAGTTGACGGCGATTTCCCACACGTCTGCTATGACGAAGCTGTTGACATCATCAATTCCAAAGGCGTTGAAATGGACTGGGGTGAAGACCTCTCCCGTGCAGCAGAAAAGGCTTTAGGCGATACTATGGGAGGATTCTACTTCCTGACCAAATGGCCTGCAGCAATCAAGCCGTTTTACGTAATGCCATTTGAAGACGATGACAAATACGCTCACGCATTCGATTTAATGTACAACAATCTGGAATTGTCTTCCGGAGCTACACGTGTACACCAGTACGACCTTCTTGTAAAACAGATTGAAGAAAGGGACTTGAACCCTGACGGATTCGGAAGCTACCTTAAAGCATTCGAATACGGTATGCCTCCTCATGCAGGATGGGGTGTAGGTGCCGACAGGTTAACCATGGTGCTTACCGGATCTGAAAACATCCGTGAATGTGTACTCTTCCCAAGAGACAGACACAGATTAACTCCTTAAGATTTAAATGGATTATGATATAGCTATTATAGGTGGCGGTCCTGCCGGAATAATGGCAGCAATTGCATCCGGCGAGACCTCAAACGTAATATTGCTTGAAAAGAACCCTGCACTTGGAAAAAAGCTGCTTTTAACCGGCGGGGGAAGATGCAACATTACAAACAACAAACCACCTAAAAAGCTATTGACTTTTTTTGACGAGAAAAACTTTTTAAAGCACTCTTTTTTTACTTTTACAAACGAAGATTTGTTTGACTTATTTGATTTTCAGTTTAAAACAGAAGATAATGACCGTGTCTTTCCCGAAAGCGAAAAATCAATAGACGTTTTAAAGGGCCTTGAAAAGCATCTGGAAAACGTTGAAGTACGCCTGAACTATGAAGTTAAAAAAATTTCAGGCAATTTCATTATAAACGATGAGATAAGGGCTGAAAAAGTAATAATTGCCACCGGCGGAGTTACCTATCCGCAGACGGGCTGCAGCATTAATAACTATTCATTAATTGATGAGCCGTTAACCAAAATCAGATACGGCCTGGTTCCATTAATAACGAAAGATGATTTGGGAGATATTGCCGGCGTTACCTTGAATGACGTCGAATGTGTTTACAAAAAATCCGGAGTCAGAGGTGACGTTTTGATAAGCCATGTCGGATTGACGGGTCCAGGAATAATCGATTTAAGCTCAATAATTTCAAAAGAAATGGATTATGACATTTTAGAGGGCGAATGTGATTTAGGGTGTGAAATAGCTATTGATTTGATGCCTGACTTCTCACGTGAAGATTTAAAATCCAAATTTGACGGTGATTTCCAGGAAAAGGGTAAAACCCAAATTAAAAATTACCTTAAACAATTTTTCAGTGCCAAATTCATTGATTATTTCCTAAAAAGAATTGATATCGCCCCAGATACCCAGTTAAGCAGAGTCAACAAAAAGGAAAAGAATCGGCTTATTGAAAACCTGAAAAGGTTTACATTTGAAATCGTTGACTTCAACAGGAATCTGGCCAAGGTGACAATCGGCGGAATCGATTTGAAAAACGTCAATGCGAAAACAATGGAATCAAAGTTAACGCCGA
This sequence comes from Methanobrevibacter millerae, assembly GCF_900103415.1. Taxonomy (NCBI): domain Archaea; kingdom Methanobacteriati; phylum Methanobacteriota; class Methanobacteria; order Methanobacteriales; family Methanobacteriaceae; genus Methanobrevibacter; species Methanobrevibacter millerae. Next base: position 18,018 of record NZ_FMXB01000031.1, on the reverse strand, counting down.
ATCTGTATTTTGCAGGAGAGATTCTTGACTTGGACGGACCTACCGGAGGATATAACCTGAAGATTGCATTTTCAACCGGTTATCTTGCGGGTTTGTCTGCAAGTGAAAAAATTCAATGATAACCCATTGCTTAAAAATGTAAAACTATGAATAATATACTGTATAATGGGTATTTTTTAAAATTTAATCTATTGTATATTGCAAAAAAATATATTGTATACAAAATTTTAACGTGATTATATTAGTTTAAAAATCCATCCGAAGCTTTAGAGAAGCTATAACATCACAATAATAGCAGTTACTTTCTCTGGTGATATGTTAATAATATTAAAAAAGAAAAAAAATTCCTTAAATTAATAAAAGGAATTAAATATCAATGAAAGTTGATTTTTGAAAATTGAGAGTAATACCAAATTCTTTATAATTTTGTTTTATAGCTTTTTCAGCATTTCGACGTCTTTCAGGGGTGGTGTGCAGATTAATAGGATCCCAACCATCCCTATCAATAATAGTAACTTTCTCAGGTGACATGTTAATAGATACCTCCTTGATTTGAAGTAAAATTGTCCTAATACAAATCAACAAGAGTTGACTTTTGCATATGGAGAACAATTCCAATATCATTATAAAAATCTTCGATTTTTCTTTGAGCTTCTAAAATTTCTTTTTTTGAAGAGGTTCTAGAGCCAATAGGATCCCAACGATCCCTATCAATAATAGTAACTTTCTTTGGTGACATGTTAATGATACCTCCTTGATTTGAAGCAAAATTGTCCTAATACAAATCTACATAAGTTACTTTTTTCAAGTTAAGTTTAATGCCCAAAACATTAAAAAAAGCATCTTCCATATTTTTTTTAGCTTCAATTCGTTCCTTGATTGAGAAGTTTCCAGAACCAATAGGTTCCCAACCATCCCTATCAATAATAGTAACTTTCTCTGGTGACATGTTAACGATACCTCACTCTGATTAATTTAATATTATCTTTAACTTCATCATTAATATATCTAACTAAAAATTCGCCATAAGTTTTATTTACTTGATTTTCATACTTAAATGAATTAAAATAGAAGTAACTGGTATTTTTTCTAATATCATCAACAACTTTTGAATCAAATGTACCCTCCGCTTCCAAAATCCAAAATTCATCATATCCGCAAATTAACTCATATTTCTCATTTTTAATTTCTAAAATCTGGAAATTTGTACCTGATGGCGGAGACAAAAACCCCTCTGGATGATTGTGAATACTTGCTACATTCATACCTTCAAAATGTTCCTCATAGATTTCTCCCCTAACCCTTCCACGCTCATTATCACCAATAAAACAGTATATTATCTGACCGGTTTTGTAATCAAAGTATAACATACATTCATAAGGCAAATTAGCTGTTTTCCTTCGGAATAAATCAATCAATTTGACCGCATGTGAGCTGAATTCATCAGGCAAATCCTCGGCGGATATTGAATCTACATCCCAGTCCACGTCCAAATGAATATATTTCAGAAATTCCTGATCCTGTAGTCTCAATTCAATCGGTAAAACAAAAGCCCCAACATTATCAATTGTAAAAAATCCTTTTATCAAATTGAATATAATTATTAAATTTTGTTTAATTGCAATCATGACAATTAATTTAGCCAACGAAGTATATAAAATAGGTAGTTTCGAATAATAACAATTTTACTCGCTTAAATCAATATTCTAATGACTTTATAATTTTTTAACAAGGCAATAAAATTGACCTATAAAAAAATATTTTAACTATCTTTTAACATATAATTATAATATGACAGACCAAATGTTTATGGGTGCATCAACTAAACAGGGCCTGGATATTGCCAATAAAAGTAGAGAAATCATCCGTGGCCTAATTGGTGATGAGATTAAAGATTTGAAACCTGCTGAAAAGGACATTGTAGAACGAATCGTTCACTCAACGGCCGATCCTGAATATGCAAAGCTCGTCCATATCAGTGATGACTTTGTTGAAGTCGCCATGAAATCCCTTAGAAACAACGAAACGATTTTAACCGACATTAATATGGTCAAATATGGAATAACGAGATATGACGGTGAAGTCGAGTGCTACATCAAAAACGAGGAAGTTAAGAAAATAGCTAAAAAGCATCAGATTACCCGAGCCGCTGCAGCCATAAGGTATGCAAGCGAAAACGATTTTGAAGGAATCGTGGTTTCAGGCAATGCGCCGACAGCTGTTTTTGAAGCAATGGACTTGTATGAAAAAGGTGAAATAAATCTTAAAGCCATAGTGGGAGTTCCTGTCGGTTTTGTGGGAGCTGCCGATTCAAAAGAGGCTTTAAGGAATTCAAATATCCCTAATGTCATTACTGAAGGACCTAAAGGTGGAACACCTATAGCAGTTGCTTGTGTAAACTCATTAATCCAACATTTATAAGTGATTAAAATGACTGAAGAATTATTCAATGAATCCAAAAAATATTTCCCGGGCGGAGTCAACTCTCCGGTACGTGCATTCAAGCCATATCCGTTTTTCGTCAAAAGCGCGGGAGGATGCAAGATTACAGACAGCGAAGACAACACATATCTTGACTACTGTCTTGCCTACGGTCCTTTAATACTCGGACATGCAAATCCCAAAGTAGTGCGCGAGGTTTCAAACCAGCTGACAATCGGAAGCGCATATGGAGCTCCAACAGAAAACGAAATTAAGCTTGCACGTGAAGTCGTTGATAGAATACCATCTGCTGAAATGGTTAGATTTTGTAACAGCGGAACCGAAGCTACAATGAGCGCCATAAGACTGGCCAGAGGCTTCACCGGCAGAAACAAGATCATAAAATTCGAAGGAGCATATCACGGAGCTCACGATTACGTTCTGGTTAAGGGCGGTTCCGGTGCAGCATGCCTGCCGGATTCTGCTGGAATTCCAACGGACACCACCAAAAATACGCTGTCCGTTCCATTCAATGATGAAGAGGCCTTAACTGAACTGATTGAAGCCGAAGGCGAAAACATAGCCTGTCTGATAATGGAAATAGTGATGGGAAATGTCGGCTGCATTGAGCCTAAACCTGGATTTTTAGAGTTTGTACGCAAGATAACTGAAGAAAATGATATAATATTAATATTTGATGAGGTAATTACCGGTTTTAGAGCTTCCAGAGGCGGTGCTCAGCAATATTACGGAGTCACTCCCGATTTGACCACATTAGGTAAAATCGTCGGCGGAGGACTTCCAATGGGCGCTTTCTGCGGAAAGAGGGAAATAATGGAACTGATTGCCCCTCAAGGTCCGGTTTACCAGGCAGGTACGTTTAGCGGCAACCCGATTTCTGTCCAGGCAGGTCTATCTACACTGTCACAGCTTGATGAGGAATTCTACAAGGATCTCGAAAGGAAAGGCGATTTCCTCAGAAGCAATATAAAATCAATAATAGACGACGAGCAATACAACATTCAGTGTGTAGGACTTGCATCAATGTTTCAAATTTATATGAATCCCGCTGAAGTGTTCGATTACGCAGATGCCAAAAACTCTGACAGCGAAAGATTCTTAAGATATTTCAGAGCTCTTTTGAAAGAAGGAGTGTTTATACCACCAAGCCAATTCGAATGCAACTTCATTTCAAGTGCCCACGGCATGGCTGACCTGCAGGATACCGCAGAAGCAATAGAAGTTGCTCTGGCTGTGGCTTTCAAAAAATAAAAGATTATAGGTGTTAAAATGGTAGATTACAAAGAGATTGCATCATATGCTATTATTCTTGTGATTGTTTTAATCCTTGCTCAACACTTGAACGTGGTCGTTTCAGGCAGTATGGAGCCTGTATTCTATAGGGGAGATATTGTAGCTGTGGAAAAGGCAAATTTCCTTGGAATAAATGAATTCGACCCTAAAAGCGTTGAAGTTGGCGACATTGTTGTTTACGATGCTGCATGGTTTGACCAGCCGGTCATTCACAGAATCATTGACATTAGAGAGATTAACGGAACGACAATGTACGTTATAAAGGGGGACAACAACAATCGGACGGATCCGTATTACGTGACTTCAGACCAGATTAAGGAAAAGGTCCTTACGTGGGGAGACAGCCCTATCGTGATTCCATACATTGGAAATCTTTCATTATGGTTAAGAGGATTATAATTATTTAAAGGTGAGTTAATGTATTTTGAAATAGAAAAACAAGCTATCGATGCTTTAAACAAGGCATTGGATCAATATGATGAAGATATAGACAGGAATTTCCGTTTGGATTTTCCGCCTGACCCAAAATTGGGGGATTTGGCCAGTACAATAGCTTTCGCTCTTACAAAAAAATTAAAGACTTCTCCAAATCTCGTCGCTGAGGATTTGGTGTCAAAAATCGAAGTGCCTGACATCTTCGAAAAGGTTCAGAACTTCGGCCCTTACGTTAATTTCTTTATTGACTACTCTAAATTTTCCAAGCAATTGCTGGAAAAGGTGGATGAAAACTACGGACAGCTCGAAAAGGTGGATGAAAAGGTAGTTCTCGAACACACTTCCGCAAATCCTAACGGGCCTTTGCATATCGGACACGTTCGTAACTCCATTTTTGGAGATTCACTGGCCAGATTACTGAAATTAGCTGGCCGTGAAGTCGAAACCCAGTATTATGTCAACGACATGGGCCGCCAAATCGCAATAATCGTTTACGGAATAACCGAAATGGGCCTTGTAATCGATGAGCAGGAAGGAGAAAAAATCGACGAAAAAATCGGCAAATTATACTTTTTGGCCAACAAGGAAGTTGAAGAAAACGAGGCCGCCAACGAACGCGTAAGCGAACTTATACAAACCTACGAAAAGGGTGACGACGCTGAATTGAACGCCGTTTTTGAAGACGTCGTTTCAAAATGCGTCAGCGGAATCAAGGACACCCTTCACAGAATCAACATATACCATGACGATTTCGTATGGGAAGGCCAGTTCATAAGAAACGGAGATGTGGACGCCCTTGTCAAGTACTTTGAAAAGGAAGGATTCGTATCCCATGAGGAAGTGGACTACATTGACCTTAAATTCTACAATATCGAAAAGGAATTCGTTCTCAGAAGGTCAAACGGCACATCACTCTATTCAACGAGGGATTTGGCATACCACAGGTATAAGGCCACTTTAGGCGATCTGGTTCTTGACATTTTAGGTTCCGACCATAAATTGTCTTCAAAACAGATGAAGGTTATCTTTGAAGAGATTTTAAGGGAAAAGGCTCCTGAAGTAATATTTTATGAGTTCATCACCCTTCCTGAAGGTTCAATGTCAACAAGAAGAGGCAAATTCGTATCAGTTGACGATTTGGTTGATGAAGCCATTTCAAGAGCAGCAGAAGAAATCAAGTCAAGAAATCCTGATTTGTCCGATGAGGAAATTGCGCCAATGGCCGAACAGATTGGAATCGGAGCCATCAGGTTCTTCATTGCAAAGCTCTCCCCTGAAAAGCATCTGACGTTCAAGTGGGACGAGGCATTAAGCTTTGAAAGAGGCTGCGCTTCAATACAGTACGCCCATGCAAGAGCCTGCAAACTGCTCAATAAATCCGGCAAGGACGTATCAGCACTTGAAATCGCAGATGACTGGGTTCCAAACGATGCCGAACAGGATCTTGTAAGGTTAATAGCTAAATTCCCTCAGGTCGTTGAGGAATGCGCCAACAAGAAAAGGGTGCACAACGTTACCCAGTACTGTCAGGATTTGGCCGGATCATTCAATAAGTTCTACAAATCCGAACAGGTAATCGGTTCTGATCTGGAAGATACAAGACTGATTTTAGTTGACAAATCTAAAACCGTGATTAAAAACGCTTTAGATATTTTAGGAGTACCTGCTCCTGAAAAAATGTAGATGGGTTAAATTAACTCATCTTAAAATTCTTTTTTTGTCATATTTGTTTAAATTAAGTTATATATTAAAATAATAATTTTATAACAGTATTATTAATATTAATTAATTTAAATTAATCCATTTAATTAATTCAAAAACAATTAGCTATTTTTCTAATTAATTTCATTTAAATAAAATATTAATTTTTTATCTTTGAAATTTTGACCTTAAAAATAGTGGATAATTTTAAATATAATGATGACAGATTGATTAATTTGTGGTGAATCTTATGACAAGTGTCGGTTCCAGATTAAAGAAATTAAGGGTTGAAAACGAATATTCCCAAAGACAAATTGCAGAATATCTAGAAATAGACCAAAGCAATCTTTCAAAAATAGAAAACAATAAAAGAAACTTAAATTTAACCTTATTGGATAAAATAACTAATCTATATAACTGTACACCCGAATATCTTTTAGGCGAGAGCGAGGAATATGAAAAAATTGCATATAAATCCGGGAAAGATATAGATTTGAAAGCAATTGGAAAAATAAACACTTTAGCTAATCATTTATCAATTTTAAGAAAAATAGAAACAGGAAAAAAGACAAAATTACCAAAATTAAACATTAATCTAAGAAGGCAGTTTGGAATCGATGCATATTCTCCCATTAACATTTTCACTTTGCTTCCAACAAAAATAGATAATTTAACTATTGTGTGGTTTCCGATGAAAAAAAGCGTCAATGGATGTTGCTTTAAGAATGATATTGATTCAATTATATTAATTAATTCTTTACACCCCATAGGTCGTCAGAACATTAATTTAGCTCATGAACTATATCATTTATTGGATGATGCCGAAAATTATATAGTTTGCAGCGAAAAATTCAATGACAAAATTGAAAAAGAAGCGGATGATTTCGCATCTAATTTTTTAATGACAAATCATGCATTATACGATTTCATCGAAACAAATGACATTGATGAGTGGTCTGTCGAAGATGTAGTCAAATGTGAGCAATACTTCCAAATAGACCACGATTCATTAATTCAAAGATTAAACTCAGAAAAACTAATAGATGAAACCCAAATGAAGGAATTTTCCAGCGTTGATATCAAATATAAGGCCGGAAGATTAGGATATGACATATCATTGTATAAAGCTTCAGATGAAAATAAGGACTGCTATTCAGTCGGCCACATGATACCTCTTGCAGAAAAAGTATGCAAAATGGGTAGAATTTCAATTGGAAAAAGAAGAGAGATTTTAAATGATTTATTTAGGCAGGACATTATTTATAAAAGCCTGCGATAAAAAATAAAAAAATAAAGATTAATCCACGTAAAGGATATAATCTTCTTTTCTAGGTAACGGTTCAGGCGCTTCCATATCAGGATAGCCCAATACGACATGGCCTATTCCTTCATAGCTTTCAGGAATTCCCCATTCCTTCAATAATTCTTTTCCCTTTTCAGATGCGAATTCGTCACGGGCCCTGTGAATCCAGCATGAGCCTACGCCAACGGCATGAGCCGCATTAACAAGCACACACAACACGCTGGAACCGTCTTCAACGTAAGTCGGAAACTCGCTGTCGGCAAGTACAATCAAAAGTGTCTTGGCGCCATACAACGGATCCATGTCCTCAGGTACGTCTACAGGAAAAAAGCTTCTGTTCCATGCGGAAAATTCCTTGATGGTTTCAGGATTTTGAATTACTACAATCTTGGGTGACTGCGCTCCACGACCTGTAGGCGCATAGGTTCCCGCTTCCAGAATAGTCTTTAAGTCCTCATCTGAAATCTGCTCATCCTTAAACTTGCGTATACTTCTTCTTGTCTTTAAATTCTCAATCGTCTGATTCATATTAACTCCTCACTGATTTTAATTAGCGTATTTTTAAAACTGATATACTCCTCATCGCCTATAATTTCTTTAATCTTTTCATCCCACTTTTCGTCATAGTCCATGACTTTCTGAGCTGTCTTTCTGCCCTTTTGGGTAATTTCAATTCTTTTTGTTCTTTTATCCTGAACTCTATTAATAAAACCTTTTTCCTCCAGTTTCTTTAGGTTTCGGGCAATAGTGCTTTCATTCAAATGGAAACAATGGGCCAGCTGCTCCTGAATTATCCCTTCATCATTATAAATCTTAATCAATAATGGAAAAAGTCCGAAGCTTAAATCCTCATCCTTGATCTTTTCGTTGAGGAATTTTGCATGCTCCCTATAAAGTATGGAGATAAATGGAACTGTTGGAACGTTCTTATCCATTAACGATTCCATTCCTATCACCCTCTTTTATCAATTTATTGATATAAAGCTCAATGCACGCATAACATATCAGGGAACCGATTCCTCCTCCAAGAAGCATTCCGCAGTATATTCCGAACTCGCCCATATTGAATACGAATCCTAAAAGATAAGCGAATATCAATACAAGTATGAATTCCCTGAATGCCGTTAACATAAAGGAAATCGTTCCCTTTCCGACACCCTGGAAAACGTTTCCCGCACTTGCTCCGAACGGAACGTAGAGGATAAAGAAACACATTATCTGCAGGAAGCTTGCAATTAACGGCGCCAATTGAGCACTGCTTTCAGAATATGAGAAAATGAAGGCTATCTGATTGGCGAATACATAGAGGAATATGCAGACGATGACTGATGCAATCAGCGCAACCTTTACCGCATATCTTGCCGTGATTCTAAGGTTTTCATATTTCCTGGCTCCGAAGGCAACGCCTGCAACTGAAATTGCAGCGGTACCGATTCCTATTGCCGGAAGCATTCCGATGTTTACTATTCTCCATCCTGCAGTATAAACCGCAACGGATACAGGACCGGATACGATTGTAAGCATGTAATTAACGAATATTGTTAAAACGGACAGTATCAGCTGTTCGAGACTTGCCGGAATACCGACTACTAAAATGTCCTTATACATTCCCAAATCGTTGGTAAAGTCCTTGAAGTCGTATGAAAGGTAAGTGTCCTTTTTTACAAAAATCCAGTAAAACATTAATAAAAGGCTTATGAAGGGACCTAAAGCGGTTGCCAATGCGGCCCCCTTAACTCCCATACCTAAAGTGTAAATGAATATCGGATCTAAAATCATGTTGATTATTGCCGCTAAAGCTATTGGGACTGTTGCCCTTTTAATGTCTCCTTCAGCCCTGAAGGCTCCTCCTACAATCGGCGGCATCAATAAGGCAATCGTACATGAAAATACGATGACCGCATAATCCATTGCATAATTAATTACGCTTGATGCACCCATTAAATTAAGCAACGGCTCCAAAAACGTTAGAAAAATGATTGTAATGAATATGGAAACTATGACGCTTAAAATCAGGTTGTGTATTGCCGCATTATTTGCTGACTGTCTGTCTTCTGCTCCGATGTATCTTGAAATTAATGAATTTCCGCCAGCTCCTATTCCGTTTCCAAAGCCCACAATAATCATGAAAAGCGGGGTAACGTATCCCATCGCAGCCAATGGTTCAGCACCCAATCCGGCTACCCATATGCTGTCGATGATGTTGTTTGCAAAAATCAGAAACATACTGGCTATAATTGGAAGTGAAAGCTTGTTTATTGCCTTTTTAGGATCTCCTGTAATCATTTCTATATTTGAATTCTTTTCCATAATTTACCTCTCTTGCATATGCAACTGTACTCTTGTATATGCAAGTGTTAGTATTTAAATATTTCTAAGAATATAATCATTAACAAGGAGAATTTTATTATGAAAGTCTTAGTTGTTGGAACAGGTGCTCGTGAACACGCTATAGCGGACGCTTTAAAAGACGATGTTGAGCTTTACTGTTATATGAGTAAAATAAACCCTGGAATGTGTAAGATTTCAGAGTTTAAGCAAGGTAATGAAGGAGAAGTTGAAAAAGTCGCTGAATTTGCCAAAGAAAATAACATTGACATTGCATTTATCGGTCCTGAGGCTCCCCTTGAAAAGGGAATTGTCGACGAACTTGAAAAAAATGGAATCAAATGTGTTGGACCATGCAAAAGCGCAGCAAGAATAGAAACCGACAAATCCTTTATGAGAAAGCTGTTTGAAGATTATGAAATTGAAGGATCCCTTATTTACAGGGTATTTGATAATTACGATGACTTAAGTGCGTTTTTAGATGATTTTGACCGTGACGTTGTAGTCAAGCCTGTGGGACTGACCGGCGGAAAGGGAGTTAAAATCGTTGGAGACCACTTAAAGGACAATGAAGAAGCTAAAGAATATTCAAAAGAAGTCATTGACAACGCAATGGGCGGATTCGCTCAGGTTATCATTGAAGAAAGAGTCATCGGTGAGGAATTTACCATTCAGGCATTCTGTGACGGTGAACACCTGGCTCCAATGCCTGCAGCTCAAGACCATCCTCACGCATTTGAAGGTGATGTCGGCGCAATTACCGGAGGAATGGGTTCATACTCCGATTCAAACGGATTGCTACCGTTTTTAAGTCAGGAAGACTATGACAAGGCAGTCTGCATCATGAAAGATACGATTAAGGCAATAGCTGAGGAAGCTGAACCTTATAAAGGTATCCTCTACGGTCAATTTATGCTGACTGCTGACGGCCCACGTTTAATCGAATACAACGCAAGGTTCGGTGACCCTGAAGCAATGAACGTGCTGCCTTTGCTTGAAACTCCATTGGTTGACGTCTGTGAAGCTATCGTTAACGGAACCTTGGATGAAGTCAAATTCTGCCCTAAGGCAAGCGTGTGCAAATACATCGTTCCTGACGGATATCCTGAAACAGAATACGCCGGAGAACTCATTGAAGTGGACGAAAATGCCATTGAAGATATGGGCGCAAAGGTATTCTATGCTGCTGTCGGACTTGAAGACGACGGAATCCACCTGTCAGGTTCAAGGGCTTTGGGAATCGTTGCAAGCGGCAATACAATAACCGAAGCTGAAGAAATTGCTGAAAAGGCATGCGAACACGTCAAAGGTAACGTCTATCACAGAAGCGATGTCGGAACCGAAGAGCTTGTTCAAAAACGTGTCAATCATATGAAAGAAATTCTGGAATGAATTTCTTTTACCTTTTACTTTTTTCCAAAAAAATTACCGTCACTTAAATTGATTTTACGATTGATTATTTTAATGATATATATCAAAAGTAGTTAAATTATTAATGGCATAGTTAAAATTAATTAAGCTAATTATAGAAATGATGGAATAAGTATTGAATTATCTACATGTAAAAATATAAAAAGTGGGAAAAGTGAATTTCCCTATAAATTCTCTATTTTTTTCTCCTTAATGCTACTCCTCCCAAAGCAATCAGCACGAGCAATACCCTAATCAGAGGATTACCGGTAGCTGGCAGGACATTAGCTTCTTTTTGAGGCTCTACAGGAGCTTCATCAGGAACAGTTTCATTTTTATCAGGTACCTTTTCAATTACGACCGTTGCGTTGCCATTGTTGTTTTTAGGGTTTGGATCCGGAGTGTCGCTTGTAACGTTTGCTTCATTGGTAAATTCGCCGAATCCTAAAGCGATTGTTTCGATAAACATTATTGCCTCGTCACCGTTTTCCATGTCTCCAATTGTCCATATACCAGTATTTGCATCATATGAACCTGCAGATACTGCTGAAGATACAAATTTCAATGTTTCAGGCAATACATCATATACCCTGACGTTTGAAGCCTTGTCAGGGCCGTTGTTAATTACGCTGATAGCCCAAACGATTCTGTCTCCATCTACTGAATATACAACCTTGACAATATCCAAATCGGATTCGGAGGTCTTGTTTCCAGAATCTTCCTTATTAATTACTTCAGTAGTGTTTTCAGCCTTTTTGATATCTGTCTTGTCGCTTGAAACGCTTATGACGTTTGTGACGTTTGCGGCCTTATCTGTATCGAATACCACATAGAAGCTTAAGTATTCGCCTGCATACAATGGAGTGTTGAGAGTCCATGACAAATCGTCGTTTTTGGTCCACAAATTGGTGTAATCGATGAATGAATTGTATGTTAGGCCATCGAATGAATCTTCACTGACAACAACATTGTTCAACATTACCTTTCCGGTGTTTTGAACGACGATTTCAAAGATTACCTGTTCGCCGACATAGACTGTCCTGTTTATTGTTATCTTATTAACCAAAATATCCGGAGTTAGTACTTCAACGGTGTCATTGGCCGTTTTGTTAGGGATTTCACTAGAATCCGCAACGATAACGTTCGTAAATTCGCCTGCTGAAGTCGTATTGAATACAACGAAGAATCCTAAATAATCACCGACACGTAAAGGAGCGTTAAGTTTCCATGTCATGTCATCGTTTTTGCTCCACAATCCAGTGTAGTCAACAAATGAATCGTATGTTAATCCCTCAAATGAATCCTCACGGACAACAATGTCGTTTAAGGTAACCTGGCCGAAATTGTGAACTACGATTTCAAATATTACCTGACTGCCTGTTATAACGCTTTTGTTGATTGCAATCTTTTCAACGGCGAAATCCGGCTTGACCACAGTAACTGTGTCATTGGCCAGCTTGTCTTCTGTTTCATTGCTTGAAACGGATACGACATTTGTGAATTCTCCAACGTCAGTAGTGTTGAACATGACATAGAATGTTGCAATTTCGCCTGTGTATAAAGGAGCGTTAAGCGTCCAGGTCATGTCATCGTTTTTGCTCCACAATCCAGTGTAGTCAACGAATGAATCGTATATTAATCCGTCATAGGAAGCTTCCTTAACAACAACGTTCGTTAAAGCAACGTTTCCGGTATTTCTAACAATGATTTCGAATCTGGCCTGACTTCCTAAAATCACAACGTCATTAAGTACGATTTTTTCTATACTGATGTCAGGGTTTTTAGTAGGTTCCTCTTCATGGCCCGGAACAGTGCTGTTGTAGACAGTGGTTATGTTTTCTCCAATAATTCTTTCAGTCTCGCTGGAGCCTGCAGTAGCTGTATTGGTAAAGTTACCGACAGCAGTGGTATTGAATCTGACCGTTAAAACAACAATCTCATTGACTTTCAGGTTGCCGTTTAAAGTCCATACATTTCTGCCGTTTACAACAGAGTGAGTCCATAATCCGTTATTGATGAATGAATCATATGTTAATCCGTCATATGAAGTTTCTTCAATGTAAACGTTGGTTAATTCAACCTTGCCGGTATTCTTAACGATTATTTCGAATGAAGTCTGATTGCCTACATGGACTAAAGGAGTCAATGTGATCTTTTCAATGGATATTTCAGGAGTCAGGACTTCAACCGTGTCATTTGAGGTTTTATTAGGGACTTCACGTGAATCCGCAACGACAAAGTTTGTGAATTCGCCTGCTGAAGTAGTGTTGAATACAACTAAGAATCCTGCATATTCGCCAACGTATAAAGGAGCGTTAAGCTTCCAGGATAAGTCATTGTTTTTAGTCCATAATCCCGTGTAGTCAACGAATGAATCGTATATTAATCCTTCAAATGAGTCTTCACGGACAACAACGTCGTTTAGGGTTGCCTGACCCATATTGTGAACTACGATTTCAAATATTACCTGACTGCCTATTATAACGTTTTTATCGATTGCGATTTTTTCAACTTCGAAATCCGGCCTGACCACTTCAATGGTGTCATTAGCCGTTTTATTTCCGGTTTCATTGGTATTAACAGTAACGATATTAGTGAATTTTCCAGTAGCTGTTGTATTGAATACCACATAGAAGGTTAAGGTTTCGCCAACGTATAAAGGACCGTTCAAAGTCCAGGATAAGTCATTGTTTTTGATCCATAATCCACTGTAGTCAACGAATGAATCATATATTAAGCCATCAAATGAATCTTCACTTACAACAACATTAGTTAATGCAACCTCACCGGTATTTTCAACTATGATTTCGAATTTAACCTGATTGCCGATAATAACAATGTCTTCCAATGCTACTTTTTCAACAGTGAAATCAGGTTTTACAACTTCTACAGTGTCATTTGAGGTTTTGTTTTCAGTTTCATTGGTATTAACTGTGACAACATTCGTGAATTTTCCAGTAGCTGTTGTATTGAATACAGCATAGAAAGTTAAGGTTTCGCCAACGTATAAAGGACCGTTCAAAGTCCAGGATAAATCATTGTTTTTAATCCACAAACCGTTATAGTCAACGAATGAATCATA
>NZ_FMXB01000031.1:0-3014 GCF_900103415.1 Methanobrevibacter millerae | reverse complement strand
AAATCAGGCTTAACGACATTTACAGTGTCATTAGCTGATTTATTACCAGTTTCATTGGTGTCAACAGTAACAACATTCATGAATTGTCCAGTAGCAGTTGTATTAAATACTGCATAGAATGTGGCTATTTCACCAACGTATAAAGGAGCATTCAAAGTCCAGGATAAATCATTGTTTTTAATCCACAAACCATTGTAGTCAACAAATGAATCGTAAACCAAACCAGTATAGCTGGATTCCTCAACAACAACGTCAGTTAATGCAACCTCACCGGTATTTCTAACGACTATTTCAAATGTAACCTGATTACCCACAATAACAACATCTTCCAAAGCAACCTTTTCTACACTGAAATCAGGTTTTACAACCTTTACAGTATCATTAGTTGTTTTATTTTCAGTTTCATTGGTGTCAACAGTAACAACATTGGTAAACTCACCAGCAGCAGTTGTATTAAATAGCACATAGAGAGTAAAGGTTTCGCCAACATATAAAGGAGCATTCAAAGTCCAGGATAAATCATTGTTTTTAATCCACAAACCATTGTAGTCAACAAATGAATCGTATATTAAGCCATCAAATGAATCTTCACTTACAACAACATCATTTAAAATAGTGTCACCAGTGTTTCTGACAACGATTTCAAATCTGGCCTGACTTCCTAAAATCACAATGTCTTTTAATGCAATTTTTTCGATATCAATACCTGGATTTTTAGGCACTACAGGAACCGTATCGTTGTAAACGGTAGTATTATTGTTTGCAGTCTTATTTTCTGTCTCAGTGGATCCAACAGTAACTATATTGGTAAAGTTACCTACAGCAGTGGTATTAAACTTAACAATTAATAAAACGACTTCATTAACATCCAAGTCCATATTTAAAGTCCAAACGTTCTTGCCGTTAATTAATGAATGAGTCCAAATACCGTTATCAACAAAAGAATCATATGTTAAACCATTATAGGAAGTTTCTTCAATGAAAACATTAGTTAATTCGACCTTACCAGTATTTTTAACGATAATTTCGAATGAAGTCTGATTGCCTACCTGAACCGCAGGAGTTAATGTGACCTTGGAAACATCCAAATCAGGGGTTAAAACTGTTGTAGTGTTATTTGTAGTCTTGTTTTCAGTTTCGTTAGAACCTGCAACAACTACATTAGTGAAATTACCTTTAACAGTAGTATTAAAGTTAACAAACAAGCTAACAACCCCATTAACACTCAAATTCCTATTCAAAGTCCAAACATTCTTACCGTTAACAACAGAATGACTCCAAAGACCATTATCAACAAAAGAATCATATATTAAGCCATTATAGAAAGATTCCTCAACAAATACATTAGTTAACTCCGCCTCACCAGTATTCCTGACTATGATTTCAAATTTAACCTGATTACCAATCTTAACGGCAGGAGTTAATGTAACCTTTTCAACAGTGAAATCAGGAACCAAAACAGTAGTAGTATTATTAGTAGTCTTATTATCAGTTTCATTAGAACCAGCAACAACGACATTAGTGAAATTACCTTTAACAGTAGTATTAAAGTTAACAAACAGGCTAACAACATCATTAACCGTCAAATTTTTATTTAAAATCCATACATTCTTACCGTTAATTAATGAATGAGCCCAAAGACCATTATCAACAAAAGAATCATAAATCAAACCAGTATAGGAAGATTCCTCAACAAATACATTAGTTAACTCCGCCTCACCAGTATTCCTGACTATGATTTCAAATTTAACCTGATTACCAATATTAACAGCAGGAGTTATTGTAATCTTGGAAACATCCAAACCAGGCTCTAAAACAGTAGTAGTGTTATTGGTAGTCTTGTTTTCAGTTTCGTTGGATCCTCCGACAACGACATTAGTGAAATTACCTTTAACAGTAGTATTAAAGTTAACAAATAAACTGACAACCTCATTAACACTCAAATTCCTATTCAAAGTCCAAACATTCTTACCGTTAATTAATGAATGACTCCAAAGACCATTATCAACAAAGGAATCATAAGTCAAACCAGTATAAGAGGATTCCTCAACAAATACATTAGTTAACTCCGCCTCACCAGTATTCTTGACTATGATTTCAAATTTAACCTGATCGCCAATCTTGACAGCAGGAGTTAATGTAACCTTTTCAAGAGTGAAATCAGGAACCAAAACGGTAGTAGTATTATTGGAAGTCTTATTATCAGTTTCGTTAGAACCAGCAACTACAACGTTAGTGAAATTACCTTTAACAGTAGTATTAAAGATAACAAACAAGCTAACTACTTCATTAACACTCAAATTCCTATTCAAAGTCCAAACATTTTTACCATTAACGAAAGAATGAGTCCAAAGACCATTATCAACAAAGGAATCATAAGTCAAACCAGTATAGGAAAACTCCTCAACAAAAACATTAGTCAAATTAGTCTCACCAGTATTCCTTACAATAATTTCAAAGGAAACTTTATTTCCAATATTAACCGCAGGAGTCAAAGTAATCTTGGAAACATCCAAACCAGGCTCAAGAACGGTAGTAGTGTTATTTGATGTCTTGTTATCGGTTTCATCTGAACCTGCAACTACAACATTTGTAAAATTACCTTTAACGGTAGTATTGAATTTAACAAACAATCCAACGACCCCTTTTAAACCCAATTCATTATTCAATTTCCAAACGTTCTTGCCGTTAATTAATGAATGATTCCAAAGACCGTTATCAACAAATGAATCATAAATCAAGCCATTATAGGAAGTCTCTTCAACAAAGACATTAGTTAACTTGGTTTCACCGGTATTTCTAACAATGATTTCGAATGTAACCTGATCGCCGATTTTGACAACAGGAGTTATTGTAATCTTTTCAACTGATAAGTCAGGAGTTAATACTGTAGTAGTGTTGTTTGCAGTCTTGTTATCTGTTTCGTTAGAGCCCGCAACAACGACATTAGTGAAATTACCTGCCTGAGTGGTATTGAAGCATACTGATAAAAATTCTACTTCTTTTAAGGTCAA
>NZ_FMXB01000030.1 GCF_900103415.1 Methanobrevibacter millerae | reverse complement strand
ACATTCTTCTTCCATTTTAGTATAATTGGCAATATCTATGCTAAAACAGTACAATACTACTATTAAAAGTAGTGTTCGAGGATATGCTGGACGTCCACGTTTGGATTCGAATTCTGAATCCAATTGATGCATTAAATTTTGAACCATTTTGCTGAATGCAAAATTAGTGATTGTTAACAACATTTTAGGACAATCCCCCTCCTGTTTAAGTTTATTTAAAATACTGCCATCTTTATACTCTTTCAATTCCATAACTGGCATGAAAAATCAAAGTATTATTCAGTTTAAAGAATTATTCAGAGGTTTTAATTTTCAATGAAAATTCACTAAAAATCAATGAAAATTCCGTGAAAATTAAATTAAACACATAAATTTTATCTAAAAAATTTAATAAATAATTCTTATATAATAATATGTAATTTAAAG
This sequence comes from Methanobrevibacter millerae, assembly GCF_900103415.1. Lineage (NCBI taxonomy): Archaea > Methanobacteriati > Methanobacteriota > Methanobacteria > Methanobacteriales > Methanobacteriaceae > Methanobrevibacter > Methanobrevibacter millerae. The sequence continues at coordinate 22,822 of NZ_FMXB01000030.1, read as the reverse complement.
TATTTATAATTATTTATTTTAAATTTTAAGTAATATTAAACTAAATAAAAGTAATTAAAATAATATGAATAAGTTGTTTTAAATTTTAAGGATTTTATTAGAAAAAAATTACTCCAAATTTAAGAATATTATATAAGATCTTTTCCAGAATAAAAAAAATCAAAAAATGCCAAAATAAAAATTCTCAAAAATATTAAAAATAAGAGTTCTTAAAAGAATAAAACAAAAATAAAAGGCAATTTAATAGTCAAATAGAAAAAATAAGTAAAATAATCAAATTAAGGATTTATTGACAAACCCCTTAACTTAAATTTAAATATTTTCTTTTATAAATTATTATTTAATGTATTCAAGAAATCCAGGTTTTTATGACTGCAATCGTTTAGGCGATAATTTATTTATTTTCCATAAAAACCATAAAACTTATCTGAATAATGCACTAATGGAATATAATCTTAATTTAATCCAGGCTTTATGTTTGCTTAGGATTTACAATGGAGATAATATCAATCAAAAGGAATTGTCCGATGATTTGTATTTAACTAAAGGTGCCATTACCAAAGCCATTAAGAAATTGGAAGAAAACGAATATATCTGTCGTGAACAGTCTTGCTGGGATAGGCGAAATAATATTTTGAAGATTACTTCCAAAGGTTTGGATTTAATTCCTATTCTTGATGCGATTAATCGGGAATGGGAAAGTAAAATGGGTTTTGATGAGTTATCGGAAGAATTTGTTGAAACTTTTAGAAAATTATCAGCTAAATCCGCCCAATTAAACAAATAGGTTTATATATTTTTTCACACATAAATTAGTTTACATGTAAACTAATGTGGTGAAATATATGAATATCAAAAAAGTTGTTGTTGCTGGTGGCGGTGTTCTCGGTAGTCAAATTGCGCTTCAATCCTCATATTGTGGCTTTGATGTAACGATATGGCTTAGAAGTGAAGGTTCAATCGAAAGAGCACAGCCGAAACTTGAAAGATTTAAAAACATTTATGTACAGACATTGGAAGCTTTCAAAACCGATAAGAGCCAATACTGCAGGGGTCTTGCAAAATCTCCAGATATCTCTGAAGAGGAAATCGATGAGTTAATTGAAAATGCAAAAAACGGGTATGAAAGTTTAACCTTAACGACTAGCTATGAGGAAGCTGCTGAAGATGCAGACTTGGTCATTGAAGCTATTGCTGAAGATCCGGAACAAAAAATTGCTTTTTATCAGGAACTTGCAAAATATTTGCCTGAAAAAACTATTATAGTTACTAATTCATCAACACTGCTTCCAAGCATGTTTGCTGAATATACTGGAAGACCTGAAAAATATCTGGCTCTTCATTTTGCAAATACCATTTGGGCCAACAATACTGCTGAGGTAATGGGACATCCAGGGACTAATCAAAAGTATTATGATGAAATAGTCCAATTTGCCGAAGACATTAATATGGTGCCGTTGCAGCTTAAAAAAGAACAGCCAGGTTATATTTTGAATTCTATGCTTGTTCCGTTTTTAAGTGCGGCTGAAGCGTTGTATGCAATGGATGTGGCTGATCCGGAGACAATCGATAAAACATGGATGCTGGCAACCGGTGCGCCTAACGGACCTTTTCGCATATTAGATGTTGTAGGTTTGGTAACTGCATACAATATTGTAATCATGAATCCTGAAGTTAATAATCCCGATTCAATACATGCTAAAATCGCAGCCAAACTAAAAGAAAAAATAGATAAGGGTGAAACAGGTATTAATGCTGGAAAAGGATTTTATGAGTATTAAAATCCTTTTTTTTATTTTTTTTAAGGATTGCATCTCTTGCATGGCACATAGCCCTGATTAATGGCATCATCTCTTGAATTGAACACCACTTTATTTTTTTCAGCTATTTTAGAACATGATGAGCATGTCGGATAATGGAACTTATGTGAGTTGGAATTTCCGATATAGCTTCCTGAATCGCCTACAGCACCGGATGAGCTACTTGAAGCTGTTGAGGAATGTGTGTAACTTGTAGTATTCTCTCCGGCCCAGTTATATGGATAGAATTCGCTTGGAGGCATGTACATTATCTCCGCAAGCCCTTCCTTTAAAAGGATTTCATTCAGGTTCTTTCCGTCCACTATCACGACGGCCAGGGTTCTTCCGTACTTGTCGGTGTGTTTTGAGTCATCAATGTCAAGGCTGACTTCCCTGTTCAGACATAATTTCTTAACGAGGTATGCTGATGTGTCTGATCCCTCAACTCCCTTTTCGGGGGTGTTGACTCCAACGAAACGCACCTTTCCGACCCCTTCAACCTCTATCGTATCTCCGTCGGATACTTTTGTGCATATTCCGCTTGCTTCCGCTTTGCAGTCCGTATCGGAGTATTTGCTTAAAATGTCATTTAATGATAATGAACTGTACTCTGATATGCTTTTGTGGTGTGAAAAGCCGGTTCCAGTGTATGCAGTTGCAGTTGCCATCGCTGCGGCAAGCATTAGAACTATAAATATTGCGAATAAATACTTCCTTTCGATTTTCATCTTCATCAGTCATATATTGTTACTATCTTGTTATTAAATATTTGGTGTCTGCTCCGCTAAGCAGAGATGGCAGATGGCATTGGGATTGTTTTCCTGATTTTCCTTAACCGGACAGTAGAAAACTCCATTTTCCTCAGTTACCTTCAAGCTTCCAGGAAATTCACTTCCAACTGGATGTATTGGCTCTTCCAGAACGAATGTTGTATAAAGTGAGGTAATAACGTAAATCAGGGGGAATTTGTCTTCCTTATCATTGCCTTCATTTTCAAAAGTGCTTTCAAGCAGATGGAATGAATCCTCCAGGGTATCCAAATCGATTTTTTCATTCATGTCATCGTTGTTTTCAATGACTTCCTTCATGCGCATGATGAAATATTTAATGTATATTTCCAGGTACTTTTCCCTGTACTGGGACTGAATGTATTTTCCTTCCTCCCTCATCCTTACTGAGGCCATCATCAAGTCATAAACTGAAATGATGCTTGCGTATTTTTTCAGGATAACCATCAAATCGTTTTTTGTAAAGCTGTCTTGGCTGAATATTTCCCTCAGTTCGGTTAATATCTGTTCAGGGTCCATGCTTTATAATTATATTTAAACATATATTTAAGTAATAGCAAAATCATATTATTATAATAATAGAAGCTGGAAATTGTTTATATGATTACTATTACCCGAAAGGAAGAGGTTATTTTTGACCAAATCAAAATCTTTGACGTGGAATATGAAGGCGAAATTCCAATGAAGGCTCTTAAAAAGGAGCTTTGTGTGGGAAGTTTCCATGAATACGATTTGGTTCAGGTCTTGAATTCCCTTTCAAACAAGAAATTAATCGAATTTGAGGATTCCACGGTAAGATTAATAGATTCCGATATAGAGGTCAACACAGTCAACTCCAAAAAGGATCTGGAGGAGCTGGAACTCAACATCAAGGAGAAGGAATCTTTTGACCTTATAAAAAATCTTGTGAATGATAAGAACCTTGTCTCCAAATACATCCTTGAGGGCAATCTCCTTTACGGGGATTTGAAATTGTCAAATTTCAGAATGTACCATATTATTTTGTCACTGGAAAATAAGGGGCTTTTAAAACATATCCACAAGTCCGACGGCGAATACTACCTTCTCGTTGAATAATATTTTTTACTATTTTTTTATTATCTGAGTATTATTAATTCCTGATTTTATCATAATATTTATATAAGGTAAAAATAAAAATATTATACTAATGATAAAAAGGTTATTTATATGATGAGAATAAGTATGTCATTGCCTAAGAAATTACTAGCTGATTTTGATGAGGTATTAAAGGAAAGAGGTTATCAATCTCGTTCAAAAGGTATTCGTGATGCCCTTCAAGATTATATTGTCCGTTATCAATGGATGAATTCAATGGAGGGAGAAAGAATCGGTATTATAACTATTATCTATGACCACCATTATACTGGCGTAATGGAAAATCTCGCAGAAATTCAACACAGTTTTAGAAATGAGATTAACACCAGTATGCATATACACATGACTGATAAATACTGTATGGAGATTGTAGTAGTTAATGGAGATATTGCTGAAATTCGTGACTTAACAGAAAGAATTATGAGGCTTAAAGGCGTTGAACACGTAAAATTAACCAGTACCGCAAACGGAGAAGAATTTAGTGAGCCTGATGGACATTCTCATGACCACTCCCATACTCACTAAATAACTTTATTTTTTTTCATGAAATTCAAAGCAACTTCTTATCATTTCGATTTGTTGAAGGATAATGATAGGGTATCCGCCTTTTTTGAAGCCATTAACGATTATTCGGGAAATAATGACTTGGCCTACGATTTGGGCTGCGGAAGCGGAGTGCTGTCCTATTTTTTAAGTGAAAGCTTTCACAAAATCATAGCTGTTGAAATAGATTCAAAAGCGGCCGAGTGCGCTTCAGATAATTTAAATGAATTTGAAAACGTAACAGTAATCAATTCCGATGTTTTGGACTGTAATTTTAGACAAAAAGCCGATTTGATAGTATGCGAGATGATGGATACTGCATTAATCGACGAGGAGGAAGTGCAGGTTTTAAACCATGCCCGAAAGGCTCTTAAAAACGGCGGTGAAATAATTCCAAAGGCCATAGTCAATTTTGCAGAGCTTGTAAATATGGAAAGGGATTATATCCACTGGGATGAAAATGCAAAGTATGAAATTCTCTCAAATACTGTAAATTACTCAAAAATAGATTTTAAAGATGAAATAAACCCTGATTTTGAAAAGGATATTGAATTCAAGGCAAATAAAACCGGCAATGCTAACGGAATAAAGATTACCACAGTCACCATTTTGAATGACAATATGGTGTGCGGACCGACACCGATGTTTAATCCACCTTTATTAATCCCCATTGATGAGATAGATGTCAAATGCAATGATTTAATTAATGTAAAATTAAAATATATAATGGGGCAAGGTATTGAAACCGTTTCAACCCAAATCATGTAAAGGTGATAATATTTCTTTTAAGGAAGAATTAAGGGATTTTTTAAAAGATTATGAGAAATTGATTATTTTGGGAATCGGCAATGAACTGAGATATGATGACGGTGTAGGACCATTCATCATAAGCAATTTGAATAAATATGAACTGTCAGATAAGGTGATGCTTATCAACGCACAAACGGTTCCTGAAAACTTCACGGGCAAAATAAGAATCGAAAAGCCCTCCCATATCATTATCATCGACGCCTGCCTGATGGGTCTGGCTCCGGGGGAGTTCAAAATAGTTGATGAGGACGATTTTGCCGAAATCGGAATCTCCACCCATTCGATGTCATTGTCCTATTTTGTGAAATTCCTGAATAACGATAATGTTTTATTCATAGGTATTGAGCCTGAAACTTTGGAATTGATTGACCAGGATTCATTAGGCGTTCTGGGGGCAGACCTGATGGATTTCAATGGCGAGCTGACTGAAAACGTTCAAAAAAGTGCAGAGGAACTTGTTGAACTGTTAAGGGAGACATTAACATGAAAATTTTATTTATTGGATCACGCTTATATGACGATATTGACTATTACGTAAGAGAAAAAGGTATAGAAAGCATTTTAACCGAGTCCAATGAGGACGCAATCAATCTGGACTTGCCGGATCAGGTATTTATCGTTCCAAGGGGAATGGACGGTCCAAAACAGATTGCAATCACTCATGATGTCGATGCGATAATTCCGTTGATAGGCATTGATCCGCCGCTGATTCAGGTGGCTCGAATGAAAGAGGAAATTGAATCCGAATACGGAATTCCGGTAATAGCTTCAAATGTCCGTGCTGTGGAACTGACGTCCAATAAAATTAACACGAAATCATTTTACAAAGAAATTGGTGTTGTCACTCCTGAGTATCAGATTTTAAACGCTCCCGATGAACTGGCTCTGGAATTTCCTGTTGTCCTCAAGCAGGGCGAAGGACAGGGCGGAAAGGACATTAAAATCGCCCATAATATGGAAGACGTTACCCAATACTTCGAGGAGTTCGACCAGGCCCTTTGCGAAGAGTTCATAGAAGGTTCTGAAATCTCAATTGAAGTAATAGGATTCAACGGCGAGTATGTTGCACTTCCTCCAATCTATAAGGGTGAAACGACTCTTGAAGGAACTCATCCGTTAAACAAGGTCAAATTAGGTCCTTGTTTGGTTGACGGTTTGGACAACAATCTGGTTCAGGAAACCGCCTATAATGTGGCAAGAAAGCTTGATTCCGACGGAATATTCGAGATGGACTTCATGTATTCCCACAAAAGAGATCAGCTCTATGCGATTGAGGTTAATACAAGGCCTAACGGGACCAGATATCTGACAACCGCAACCTGCGGAGTCAATTCATTATGCGAACTGGTAAATATGGCATGTGGGGAATTCAGCCTTAAAAGCATCTTTGACAAGCTTGAATATTACTATTCCACGGAAATTCCAATCGGAAACTACGAGGGACCCGAAGCCTCAGAACCCAAAAAATCATTCGACAACAATAACTTTGTGGTTCATGGTCCGGCCGGTTATCAAAGGATTACAATTCGGGCAAAATCAAAAAAAGAGCTTGAAAATCTAATTAATGAGTTAACTTAATGAAACTATTATATAGTATTAATTAATAAAATATTAATAGTTTAAAATATTATGTAGTGGTTGGAATGAATACTGGAGATATGTTAATTCTTTTTTTAATAACATTTATCGCAACGATATTCTTCACGTATAGCGTTAGAGGAATATTGATTAAAGCAAGGATAGCTGATAATCCTATAGTCAGTGAACACAGACATAAAAGCGGAACGCCTACAATGGGCGGAATCGCATTTTTATTCTCTATTTCTTTAGTTATTTCAATTTACTATCAGAATATTCCAATATTGATTCTTTCATACATAATGCTTGTGGGTGGAATGGTAGGTCTGGTTGACGATTTGATTGGGCTAAAAGTTAAAGAGATCCAGAAAATCGTTGTAAACGTCTCAGAGGAGGTAATAACTTTAGGAAGACTTGATGTCCAGCCTCAGGAAGAAGTTAGGGTAGCCACTCCAAAAGCCAAAGCCGAGGTCGACAAGTTCCTCGAAGAGGGCAAAGTCGAAGTCATCGGTGAAGTTCCGATTAAAACTGAACCTGATGAACTGCAAAAGATATTCTGTCAGATAGCTATCGGAGTCTTTTTGGGATTGACAGGTATCATTACGAGTATCGGAGGATTCCAATTGGGTATTTTTGCCATTCCTGTTGTAATAATTGCAGTTTTAGGATGTATAAATTCAGTAAACTTAATCGATGGAATGGACGGTCTTGCAGCCGGAATCGTAGGAATAGCATCCTTATTCTGCTGTCTTTACGGTTATCTCTTTGGCCCTATGACAATCATCCCGCCGTTTCTGATATTGGCAGGTTTATGTTTAGGATTCTTGGTATTCAACAAGCATCCGGCTTCAATATTTATGGGAGACACCGGTTCATTCGTATTGGGAACAGGCTATGCCGCAGCAGTCCTCATATGTGACTTGCCGTACTTCGGTATACTTGCATTGGGCGTACCGATTATATCAGTCATTGTAAGTCTGCTTCACAGGGCACACATCATCAAGCTGCCTGTAGAGCCGCTGCATCACACTTTAAACCATTACGGCATGTCCGAAACCAAAATCGTATTAACTTATTGGGGTGCCACTTTAGCATTTTGTATAATAGGCATTCTTGCCAAGATGTACATATTCTGATTTTTACGGTGTTTTAAATGATTATTCAAGAATTAGCTGATTTCATTAACGGTGAAATTATTGGAAATGACACTTTCTTTTTAAACCAGGAATTTACTGGAAGATTTACATTATTGAACGACTCCAAAAAGGGAGATATCGTAATAAGGCATTGGATTAATGGAAAAGGCATTGAAATCGCAGCCGAAAAGAATATCGCCTGCCTGATAACTCAAACTCCAAAGGACGGAGCTGTTGAAACCGCTCGAAAGCTGAATTTCCCATTAATCGTTTGTGACAAGATTGAATTGGCTAATGCTTATGCCCTTAAATGGACGGTTGACAATTATTCTCCTGATTCAACTAATGTCGTCATTACGGGCACAAACGGAAAGTCAACGACTTCCCATATGATTTATCATATCCTTAATGATGCAGGGTATCACGTTTTTACAAATACTGACAGTGAATCCGAATTCAATACATTAATAGATCCAATGGTTTCCAAATTGATTTCAGATGAAGTAAAAGATAACGGAAAGCTTGATTTTCTATCCATTGAAGTGTCTGAAGTGCAGGGATGGCTTGGAAAGCTAATGAAAAACCACGCTTCACTGATGTCAAACGCTTTAAATCCTTCAGTTGGGGTAATTACAAATATTGCAATGGACCATATCGGCCTTGTAAATTCAATAGATGAGGTTTTCGATGAAATCTCTGCAGTTCCTAAAGCCATCGGTGACGGAGTAACGGTTCTAAACTACGACGACGAGCTTGTAAGAAAGCTTGATGCAAAAAACCCTTTCTACTGGTCAATGTCTAGAAATGACGTTGATTTATATTTCGATAATGGAATTTACTATAATGGTGAGTTAATAATTGAAAAGACGGACTTGCCATTTACCAGCGGTCATTTCATACAGAATATTCTATCTGCAGTGGGAGCATGCATCAGTCTCGGCTTAAGTTCAGAAAGTATTGCAAAAGGTGTCAAATCATACAAGGCACTAAACAGACGCTTTGCAAAGCTCAATGATGAACCGTTAATCATAGATGACTTTGCCCACAACCCAGACGGCATCAAAAACACCATAAGGGAATGCATAAAGATGGTCAATGACAATCAGAAGTTGTTTGTCGTCTGTGCAATAAGGGGTTCCAGGGGCGTTGAAATCAATAAGCTTAATGTAGAGGCATTGGTTGAAGTTTTGAATGATGACGTTACTCTGATTTTATCTTCAAGCAAAGACGTGGTCAACAGCTTGAATTACGTCACTCCCGAAGAGAAGGATGTATTTTTCGAGGTATTGGACAGGAATAATGTAAGATACACTCATTTTGACAACCTTAAGGATTCCCTTTCTGAAACCTATGGGCTTGCCGATAAAAATGATATTATCCTGTTAATAGGGGCTCAGGGAATGGACCCTGCCGAGTCTATTTTAAATAACATTCTATAAATTTAAATATTATATTAATTATAACTATATGTGTATAGATTTTTTTGTTCTTAGCGAATAGAAATCTAAGAGGATAAGTAATATGTTTATAAAGATTAGAAGAGATACATTAATAATTTTATTATTAGCGTTTATTTTGATTGTCTGTGGTCGTTTGATTACTTACGTCGCATTCGCTTCATCAAGTGAGATAAATGATGGAGTGCCTATCTCAGGAATCATTGTTAAAGGAAATGATATAGTTCCGGTTGATACAATAAGATATAATGTTATGCAATCCGGTTTAAGGGATGGCAGTGTGATTTATGGAGATATATTGAAGACTTCCAAAAGAGAAGTTTCGCTGAAGGATGCGATACAAACGGCTCAGGAATTTGCAAAAGAGTCGACGGTTCCGGGTACGTCAGTTCAGCCAATTAAGGCAGCTGATGTTCAGGTAGACAAGAATACTGGAATTGTTACTGTAACTGTTATAGAAGACTTTTCGTCTGTTGAAATAGAGGATTCGAAATGAGGGATAAGCTTTGAAGAGTTTGAAAATACCTATAATCATTTTTATAATATTTTTAATGACTATGAGTAGCGTAGCTGCTACCTGTAACATTATAGTCATAACCGATCCTACTGGACAGGATCCTAACGGCGCTGCGGCCGGAAGTATGTCATTTGCTCAGAACATGTTCCAGTCAACGTTTCTGATGTCAAAGAACAATCACTTTGCAGTTCTCTCAGGGGGTACCGGTAGTTCAGACGTCAGGCTGAATTCAATTGTAGCTGCCGTTGCAAATCTCGAAAACAATGCTTCAGCAGCTTCAGCGGCTTCCATTGCCAGCAGTTATGAAGGACCACGTCTGCTTGTCGGAGGTCCGTATATGGGTGCTGCAATCGGAGGATCATTTGATGCTTACGTAGTCAAGGTTAATGATGCAGACAACTCAATTACCGTAACTCCGTACAGCAGTGGAGTAGCTACTTTGGAGCCTGGCCAGAAAGGAGCCATTATTCACTTGAGGAATACTGATGGAAATCCAATGTATGGTACAGCAGATTATGTCCGTAAGGAAACCGCAATGAATATCGGTAAGATGATTAGGGACGGATATCCTGCAACCACTATTCTTTCAGAAGCTATGGGCGAAGTGGCCCGTGATTCCGGTGAAAAATACGGTGGGGGTGGAGTAAACCTCGTTTCAGGAATATCCACTTCAGACATGTTCACTCCTACTGAAATGAACTCAACAGGTTATCCGATGGATGAAGCTTACGCAAAATCATGTGACGAGTGTGGCTGGGGTGTCGGTTATCCCGCTGCCGAAGCTTATGAAACGTGTCCTATCTGTGGCGGAGAGTTGAAGATTATTTATGCATATGAATCTTTAGGAAAAGCGATTACCGTCAGTCCCGATGCAGTAAGTGTTTCCGTTTACGGAAGTGGTAAATCAGGCGTTGCGGCCACAACAAAAGAGATTGTTCAGGCTTCAGTCAATAAATACGGATATGACGCATCAGCAATTGCCGGTTCAATCAATAAAGGTATTAATAACGGTCTTTTAATGGGCGTTGATCATGTAGAACCTAAAGACATTAACGTAAAAGAGGAATCTAAAGCCGTAGGTGTCTATTACACTGCGCTTCCGGGAGACAGGTCTTCACCTTCATGGGATTTGCCTGTTGACGAAAACATAATGAATATTCTGGGAAGCATTCAGACGGCGGTAGGTATAGTCCTGATTCTCTTGGTTATATTCAGAAGCAGATTGTTGAAGTCATTCCAAAACAGACGAACTTAAACTTCTTTTCTTTTTTTTTATTAATAGGGGATATTATGGCATTGATTTTAGTTAGAGGAGAGAATAAATCAAAATTATTGAGTGCCATTTCAGATATGGAAAGGCACGGCAGTTTAACTTTAGTATCAAATCCAAAGGTCATCAGTGCGGAATTTGCCGATTCATTAGTGGAACAGATTTTAAAGGCAAAGCTTAAAACCAAATCCAACGTGGCAACCGCATTTTTCGTAAAGGAAGATACTACCTTAAGCATTTTAAAGATAAAGCAGATTCATCCACCGGCACACATCGTTGTTGTAAGTCCGGAATACCGAGGTCATGACGAGCTGGAAGAAAAGCTTAAAATCGCCCATGACATGGATGGCTACCGCTCATACAGGGCTTTAAATGCAGGAAAAATAGATTATTCAGTTAAAGGTAAAAAAAGGTATATTCAAAATAATAAGTTAAATAGCTATACTGAATAGATAGCTATTTTCTTTTGATTTTCATTACGTTTCCGAGAGTTCTCTCACCGGATGAACTGCTCATGAACTGATTCAAATCAACCTCATCAATATTTTCAATCAGTTTTATATCCAGAGCTTTTTCCAGTTTTTTCGTTAATTTATTATCAGGGGTCATCTTGCCGGATTCAATTCTGTTGATGACGGAAACTCTTTCATTTATTTTCTTTCCTAAATCCTCACGGGACCAGTTTTTGGCTTCTCTTGCTCTTCTCACGGCAACATTATAGTCTTCTATAAGTTCATCTTTTGGTTCATCATTTCTATATGTTCTTCTTGGTTGAGTTTGTTTTCTTCCTTTCTTGTTTTGCTGGAACTTTGGCTTTGGAGGTGCCTTTTGTATCGTTCCAAGCTTTGCACAGTCCTTACACACAACCATAACTGATCCTTCAATTTTTGCTCTTGTAGGATTTGTTTCGCTTACGGGTTTACCACAAATTTCGCATTCCATATTAATCAGTTTTTTGAATTTAGTTAATTAATGATTTATTTTTCAACAGTTAATAAATTTTGTTTTTTTGAAAAAATGTCTGTTTAAAAATATCTGTTGCACTGTTTTTTTGCTTTATGATTTTTTAGTTTATGATTAATTAAATTAGAATTAAATTCTCATCTATGATTTTAATGGAGTGTCTTTGACGTTAACGGTGAGGGCATTAAAAATTAATTGATTTTTCAAAGGTATATCTATATCTATCTTTTAAAAAATACTAAAATTAATGATTCAATTAAAAGCTTTTAAAAATAAAAATAAAAGCAATCAAAGGATTGCTTCTTAAATTTCTAGCCTATATATAATATTATTCCTTCAATGACTAAACCTACGCCTATAAGAATTGGGGCGAACATTGGTTGGCTGAGTGATAATCCTCCAAGGGCAAATGATATTATACCCAGGATTATAAGGGATACTGATGCTATTTTTGATATTTGTAAATCTGAAAAAAGAGTAACAATACCCGCTAAAATCAGTATGATACCAATCATATAGAATTCTAATCCGAAAAGGAATGATAATGCTGAAATGTTACACAGGAATATAATCCCAACTATAATGGATAGAATCCCGACAATAATATTCAGAGCCGTTAATCCGGCTAGTATTAATACTATACCAAACAGTATTAAGCTTATTCCAAAAAGAATGGACACTGTTATAGTACCGGAAATAGGAAATATTATAAAAATTAATCCTAAAATAATAGCCAGTATTCCGGATATTTTATTTGATTCCATATTTTTCCTCCTAAAATTTGTTAAATTCACTTTTTCAAGTGAAAATTATGATTAAAAGCATCATGCTTTAATTTTAAATTATCTTTTTTATACTATTTAATAATTATTATATCTCATTTGATGATGGTGCGGTAGCACATCTGTGGGGTGGAATGGAAAAGAGGCGAAATTCAGGAATAATAATAAAAGATTACTTCTTTCCTTTATTCTTTTTAACTGTATCCTTTATGTCCTCAAATTCACTGGAAACGTATTTCATAATAATTGAAACGGATAAAGTGGCGGTACCTATAATTGATAGAATAAAACCTCCCCATGCCAATACTAAGGAATTAATCTTTCCAGCCATGATTTTTCCGGATGCATCAAAACTGTTGCTGGTAAATGCATTGGTAACCATAGTCATGGAATCCATAGGAGAAACTCCTTCAGCAAGAATTGTAAATAAAAAGCTTATCAGCAATATTGAAAATGTCACTATAAGGCTTAATCCCAAACCTTTGCTCTGAGTATGCTTAAGAAATTCACGGTAGTAAAATTGGATGAAATACAGATACCCGAGAATATGGAATAAATTAAATAAGCTGTATGCATTTCCAAACACTATTTCAGTTATTGATGAAAACGGAATCAATAAGAATAATAAAACCTTGTCACTAAGGGAATCCCAGCTCCTGATAATGCAAATATATATCGAAACAATGATATCTAAAGCAATTATGAAACCTAATCCTTCAGTCCAGTTAAATATTTGATATAAGATGATTAAAACAACGATTAATATCATTGCCACATAAAAGATTTGTTCTAGATAAAAGAGCGCTTCAGAAGGAAAATATTCTAAAGGATTTGAAAACCTTGAATTCTTAATGAACGAGGATGATTTAATTTTATCTAAAGTAAATTTGACTATATAAACTAAAAGGACAAATATTACGGCCGCAACCAATAATTGAAATATGGAATTCAATAGAACAGAGTTTTCCATCATTCATCCCCCTCTTCAATCAATTCCCTTAATTCCTTAAATTCCTTTTTGAAATGTCTTGTTAAAATAGCTGCCGTTAATGTTGCCGCACCGACTCCGGACATGACATATCCTCCCCAAACCAGCAATAAACTATTCATTTTGCCGGCTATAGTATCTCCAAAAACAGAATATCCATTGCCTGTAAATTCATTGGAAGCGATTACCAGTGAATCCAGCGGGTTTACATTTTCACTGTATTGCGTTACAAAAAAGCTGACGAAAATTATTGTAAACAGTAATATTATGGTTATTCCCAAACCGTTTGAATGAGTATACTCCATAAATTTATCAAAACTTTGTTTTGCGAAGTAAATGAATGCTAAAATATGGATTATTATCAAAAAGATTTCGTAACCGCTATTGAATAACAGATAAGATAATGATCCGTATGGAACTACTAACAGCCATAATATCTTACCTTTTGTGGAACTTTTATCCAATGCCGCTGCAAAATACAGTGAAAGCGCGATATCAAATATTGCAAGATAAGGGAAGTCTATTTTTGAAACTGTCAAGGTATAGGAAATATTCACTACACACAATGCCATCAAAATTAAATAAAAAACTTGTCTTAATGAATGAACTTCATCTTCAGGTAGTATTCTACTAATGTTTATGGATTTGCCATCATCAGAGATTAATTTATCATATATGAGCTTGGCCAAAACGGTAAAAACTAAAAAGATAACCATTACAATTACTAATTGAATCAATCTGTTATCCAGTATTTGCATGAAGTTCACCTTAAACTAATTTATGTTGCTAATAATTATTAACAGTTATGATGCTCTTTTTTACATTAGTTTCATAGCCTTATAGGTATCTTTCCAATGTATTGCTCTATTCCGCTTTTAGCATCATCCAAATTAACTCCGGTTTTTTGTTCCACTTCCGATTTGACCTGGCTTAAATTGGCGCTGTTTGCATATTCATTTGCCTTTGACTGCAAATCTCCGGTTATGTTTTTCACGGTTGAAATGCTATCCTCCAATTTGCTATCGTCCGGAAAAACATTTTTGTACTCTACGGATTTCGCCATGTGCACTGCAATGTTCTTGTCGTTACAGCAGATTATTAAATTGTCATGAGAGCTTTCATTGGATAGGGGAATGCAATAAAATTTGCCGTTATAATTCACTTTAATGATATCGAATAAGTGGATTTCCAGCAATTCATCGGCATTTATAACATAACATGTATAGCCGTCAATGTTCTGCTTTTCTCCATTTTTTATTATGTTATTTAAGGTATTGAAGCCTACTTCACTTACTTTTAAAATGTTTTTGTCTTCGTGACTGTTGTATGTAACCAGTATTCCATTGTCCCAATTCCAAATTTTAGCTTTCTCAATTTCTCCATCATATTTCGTTTGATTGGCCGGGACTTCTAAGCTTGTCCCGTTTGGCGTTATTTCAATTCTTTCGTAATTAACTGTAGTTAACATTACTAGAATAACGACCGTTGCAATGACTAGAATTATCATTGCGATTAAAATTATTTTTTTGTTATCCATTATCATGCCCTCATTATTTCAAGCGGTAATATTTTCTGCCTGCCAACCTGTGATTAGCATGACCTGAAAACAACCTTATCTGTTTAAATATTGTTTTTTGTAATATAAATAACTTAAAGTATAATTATTCGTATTACATCATTCTTTAAATGGCTTCAATTAACGATTTTTCAAATTAGCGATATCGCAATTTCAATAATACTTTTCAATTGAAAATGCTAAAATGTTTTATACTAGTAGTTTCATATTTTTCTAATAGACTGTTAGGAAAAGAAATGGTTTTAACTAAAGTGATTTAATTAGAAATTTATATGGAGTATGATTCACATGAACGATTTTGATGATTTGGAAAACTCTTCAAAAGAGGAATTGATTGAAAGAATCGAATCTTTAGAAGATGAAATAACCTCTATCCGTGAAGAGAAGTCCAAAGCTAAAAGTAACTTAATGTGGAAAGTTAGGAAATTAGAAAAAGATAAAGTTCTAATCGAAAACGAAAAAATCAGATTAGAAAGAGAAGCTAAATCCTTACGTTCCGAAGTGGAAAGGTTTAGATCTCCCCCTTTAGTTTTAGCTACTATTACTGAAGTTTTAGATGAGCATAGGATGACAGTTAAAAGTAGTACAGGTCCTAGTTTTCTTGTTAATTACTCAAAATTCTTAGATGAAAAATTATTGGTTCCAGGTTCAAGGGTTGCCCTAAACCAGCAGACATTCGGTATTGTTGAAGTGCTTCCTTCCGAAAAGGATGCAAACGTATCCGGAATGGAAATCGAAACCAAACCTGATGTGACCTACGATCAAATCGGCGGTTTGGAAGAGCAAATCGTTGAGGTTAAGGAAACCGTTGAATTGCCTTTAAAGGAACCTGAGCTATTTGAAAAGATTGGTATTGATCCTCCAAAAGGAATTCTTTTATACGGTCCTCCGGGAACAGGTAAGACATTGCTTGCAAAGGCCGTAGCTAATGAAACTAACGCAACTTTCATCAAGATTGTAGCTTCCGAATTCGTTAAAAAGTATATCGGTGAAGGTGCAAGGCTTGTGCGTGAAGTATTCGAATTGGCTAAAGAGAAGGCTCCTGCAATCATTTTCATTGACGAGCTTGATGCCGTTGCAGCCAAAAGGCTTAAAAGTTCAACCAGCGGTGACAGGGAAGTTCAAAGGACTTTAATGCAGTTGCTTGCTGAGCTTGACGGTTTCGAATCAAGAGGAGACATTGGAATTATCGGCGCAACAAACAGGCCGGATATTTTAGACCCGGCGCTTTTAAGGCCTGGCCGTTTCGACAGATTCATAGAAGTTCCTCTCCCGAATGCTGATGGAAGAAAGGAAATCCTTAAGATTCACACTAAAAGAATGGCATTGGATGAAGAGGCCGACATCGACATACTGTGCGATTTGACTGACGGCCTCTCAGGTGCAGACTTAAAGGCAATCTGTACCGAAGCGGGAATGTTTGCCATCCGTGAAAAACGTGATAAGGTAACCGTAGCTGACTTCATGGATGCCGTCGATAAGGTTGTTGACTCTGAACATGATGAAGAGTTTAAAAAAGAAGCCGGAGTAATGTTCGGTTAATTTTCATAAATAAGCCTATGATGAACCCTATGAGCTCTGATTAGTGATGAATGATGGGCGAGCTGAGGCTTATTTTTCTATACTTTTTTTGGTAAAACTTTATTAAAAATTAAAATCTAATAGTATTATTATGTTTGGAAAAAATGATAATCAATCTAATGAGAGAATAATTTATCAAACTAGGCCTAATTTATTGTTTGGCTGTAAAAAAGCTATTTTAGGTTTTATCTTATTAGTTATTCTTTTATCTGCATCAGGTCCTATTATTCAGTTTATAGGTAAGATGCAGGTCTATCTGATATCCCGCATTTCATTGCCTCTTACAAGGTATACTGCAATTGCAGTTTTCGTATTAATGATTGTTATTGTTGTGTATATAATCTGGCAGATTGTAGGATGGTACGCCAAGGAATACATACTGACTGAAAGCAAGATTATCGTAAAGTCCGGTGTGTTGCTTAACCGCAAAAATTATATGCCCTATGCCACGATTCAGGACATTAACACTTCCCAAAGCGTTTTTGCAAGACTCTTTAATGTCGGTTCAATCAGCGTTTTCAGTGCATATGACAACAATTCAATGTCTTTGGATAGCGTTTCCGATCCGTCAAAGGTTGAAGAAATTATTTTTTCCAATATGACTCAATCAATGAATCGTTTTTCCTATCAGCCGCCTAGAAATCCAATTGAGAGGAATGTGCAGCCGCTGAATTATGAAGATGATTATGATGACGTTGTCATAACTCCGATAACCCGTGAAGAGCAGTACGCGCGCAGGCAATATGAGTATTATCCGGAAGATTTAAGCTATGGCGCTCCCCAAAGGCCAAGATATGAATATGAGCCTTATGACGAAAGCCTGGAACAGAATATCAATAGGGCAATGGGCGGTCGTTATGAACGTCCTCCAAACTACGGTCAGAATGATTATTATAATGACGTAAGGCATGATTATTCCCGCAGCAATGATGATGATTATTATGAAGTAAGGCGTAATCCTTCCCGTGGCAATGGTGACGATTATTATAATGACGTAAGGCATGATTATTCCCGTGACAATGATGATGATTATTATGAAGTAAGGCGTAATCCTTCCTATGGCAATGATAATCGATATTATGATGATGAAGAGGAAAAGCATCATGATGAGGCTCCTGTTCAGGAATCAGATTCTCGCCAAGATGATGCATCAGAATCAAGTGAAAAAATAATAAAAAGACATTTCGATAAGTTTAAAAGATAATCATCATATCATTAATTAAGGTGAACGATAATGGAATTATTATGCATACAATCTCAGGAACATCCGGAATTGCCTCAGGGAGAACTGAAGGCGGTCATGGAATGCGAAGAAATGGGAGCTTCAATGGAAGTAATTACCGAAGGTCTGGTGATAGTAAAGGACATTTCTTCAGAAAACATCGATGAATATTACCGGATATTGACCAGAAGACTTGGATACACCCATGAGGTTCACCAGATTATTAAAACGTCAAGCGTCGATGAATTGAACGATGATATTTTCTCAATCGACTGGCAGGATTATATCGATGAGAATTTCGCAGTCAGGCTTAAAAGATTCGACTCAAAAGTCGATACCGTAGCCATTGAAAGAAAGGCCGGATCATTGATTCTTGAAAAGACAGAAAATATAAAAGTCAAGCTTGACAAGCCGAATTCATTGGTTCGTTTGGTTGCTTTTCAGGATACGATTTATATTGCAATCGAGAAGTATCATTTGAATAAAAGGCATTTTGAAGAAATCAAACCTCATAAAAGGCCGTTTTTCTATCCTGGTTCAATGAGTCCTAAATTAGCTCGTTGTATGGTAAACTTATCCCGAGTTAAAGCAGGACAGCTGTTGTTGGATCCGTTCTGCGGAACCGGAGGAATATTGATTGAAGCGGGACTGGTCGGATGCAAGGTCGTCGGATCTGATGTCAACTGGAAAATGAAGAACGGAACAGCTATCAATTTGGATTATTGTGGCATAACGGATTACCGGACATTTCATCTGGACGTCCGTGAGCTTAAGATGTATGAGAAGGTAGCTGCTGTAGTTACAGACCCGCCTTATGGAATTTCAACCTCCACAGGCGACATCGAAGGCGACGATATTTTCAAGGAATTCTTCCATGCGATTTATGATAATATGGCGGATGACGCTTATCTGTGTATGGCAAGCCCTCATTATGTGGATTTAAATCCGATGATGGAAGAAGTGGGCTTTGAGCTTGCCGAGCAATATGCTATAAAAATGCATAGAAGTTTAACAAGAATCATATCAGTTATAAAAAAGTCTGAATAAAATCCCTCCCATAAAATTTAGCTATTTTTTTTAAATTTATTTTGATTTTAATTGGAAATTATTATATTATTTAAAATAAATATTTAAATGTATAAAATTTTATTCATAATAAGGAAGAAATCGATGAAAAGAAATTATGCTTTTATTTGTTTCATGGGATTATTTTTAATAGTTTCAATGAATTGTGCATTTGCCTCAGATAATTCAACGGACTATTTTAATTCAGGTATTGGGTAGATGGGCCGGATTCTAATTCAGATGATTTAGCTGAACTTGCAAATGTAGTTGAAAATGCAAATCCTGGTGAAGAAATTAATCTAGGCAGCGATTATTATTGTTCTGAAAGTAATCTAAGCAGTGCTATTTCTATTTTTGATAATGTGACTATAAATGGCCATGGACATTTCTTTGATGGGAATGGCTCTAAAATATCTAATTTATTTATTGCCTATGGTGATAATGTTGTTTTGAAAAATATAACCTTTATTAATTGGAATTTGGAAGATTATGATGGTGTAATTCTATGGGGTGGTCTGAATGGTACAATTAAGGACTGCACTTTTAAAAACAACTATGCTCTTGGCGGGGAATTAATAGATTGGGTAGGTCATGAAGGTCTTTTAATAAATTGTGATTTTATAAATACCACTATTGAATCCGGCAGTGCAATATATTGGGAAGGTGTTGCCGGTTATGTTTTAAACTGTGATTTTTTAAACAACACTGCAGAGACTGGCGGTGTAATCATTTGGAAAGGAAAAACGGATCGGTAAAAAATTCAGTTTTCATGGGTAATTCCGCTGATAATGGTGGTGCAATTTACTGGGATGGACTTACAGGCCTACTGGAAAACAATTATTTAGTTTTGTGACAACTTTATAAAATGATAATATAACAGTGTTATTATTTAGTTAATAAAGTCCAAATTAATGATAAAATCAAAAAATAAGAACAAATAGCTATTTTTGAATGAGAAAATAAAAAGAAGAATAACAGTTAAATTGCTATTCTAAATCACAATTTAACAAAATACTATAAAAACGATTCTCAATATTATGTCAGGCTTTTGGACAATGCAGGTAATCCGGTTGGGGCAAATGTAAGTGTCATATTCAATATTAATGGAGTATTCTACACCAGATACACAAATGCTTCAGGTGTAGCACGTTTAAATATTAATTTAAATCCTGGTGAATATATAATTACGGCAGAGTATAATGGATATAAAGCATCAAATACCATTAAAGTACTTCCTACTTTAAAAGCTAAAGACTTATCCATGAAATATAAGGATGGGTCTAAATTCAATGTAACGGTACTGAATGGTTCTGGTAATCCATTGGCCAATGCAATAACATACTCTGTTGATAATCAGGATTACAGTCAATTTGCCTCTAGACTTTTCAATGGTATTAATGATGGTTTGGCTGCTGTGACATATGGTGAAAAATTTAATATATTGATTACAAATATACCTCCAACATATAGTCCCGCAGATGTCGGTAAAATGGCAACAAATGTAATATTTGATAAGACTGTTAAAGCGGTATTGTCTATTATAAAGGATATTGTTTGCAATTAATTGAATGGGAAATCTTATTTTCCCATATTTTTTTTTAATTTAATAGCAAAAAATAGTTAACTTTATATACTAGTAATTTTCATTTTTGATTTTTTTTATATATTCTTAATATAATATTCACTTTTTTCAATCAAACTATTTTTTTGTTAATATTTATTTTAAAAAGCTCTCATTTTATTTTTTTTAAAATTTAGTTAAATCTGTGACTATTATAATTTTATTTTTTGATATAATCAATTAATATCTATGTTTTTTATATTTTTAATATTAATTATCCTTATTTTATATTTTAAATAATTTTTGCAATTAATTTTAACTGATTTTGTTAATTGAATATCTCTGTCTATTAGATGTGCTATATGTATTATGGCGATGACCTAAGTAAAATTGTATATCACAATAATTACAATGATGGTTGCTTTCCACATGTAGCGATACATTGTGAGTACTTGAGTTTTTTCAGGTATGATGTTGGTTTTGTAGATGTGGTGAATATTGATACTGTCAATTTTCAGTGTATTACTCGTCTATATTTTTTTTAGCGTACTTCATAATACTTATTATTATGTCTGTTATGTGTTCAATTCTGTTTGATCCTGGCAGATGCTACTGCTATTGGGATTCGATTAAGCCATGCAAGTCGAACGAGTTTAGACTCGTGGCGTACGGCTCAGTAACACGTGGATAACCTACCCTTAGGACCGGGATAACCTTGGGAAACTGAGGATAATACTGGATAGGCAATTATTCCTGGAATGGTTTTTTGTTTAAATGTTTTTTCGCCTAAGGATGGGTCTGCGGCCGATTAGGTAGTTGGTTAGGTAACGGCTTACCAAGCCATTGATCGGTACGGGTTGTGAGAGCAAGAGCCCGGAGATGGAACCTGAGACAAGGTTCCAGGCCCTACGGGGTGCAGCAGGCGCGAAACCTCCGCAATGTGAGAAATCGCGACGGGGGGATCCCAAGTGCCATTCTTAACGGGATGGCTTTTCATTAGTGTAAAGAGCTTTTGGAATAAGGGCTGGGCAAGACCGGTGCCAGCCGCCGCGGTAACACCGGCAGCTCTAGTGGTAGCAGTTTTTATTGGGCCTAAAGCGTCCGTAGCCGGTTTAATAAGTCTCTGGTGAAATCCTGTAGCTTAACTGTGGGAATTGCTGGAGATACTATTAGACTTGAGACCGGGAGAGGTTAGAGGTACTCCCAGGGTAGAGGTGAAATTCTGTAATCCTGGGAGGACCGCCTGTTGCGAAGGCGTCTAACTGGAACGGTTCTGACGGTGAGGGACGAAAGTTAGGGGCGCGAACCGGATTAGATACCCGGGTAGTCCTAACCGTAAACGATGCGGACTTGGTGTTGGGGTGGCTTTGAGCTGCTCCAGTGCCGAAGGGAAGCTGTTAAGTCCGCCGCCTGGGAAGTACGGTCGCAAGACTGAAACTTAAAGGAATTGGCGGGGGAGCACCACAACGCGTGGAGCCTGCGGTTTAATTGGATTCAACGCCGGACATCTCACCAGAGGCGACAGCTGTATGATGGCCAAGCTGATGACTTTGCTTGACTAGCTGAGAGGAGGTGCATGGCCGCCGTCAGCTCGTACCGTGAGGCGTCCTGTTAAGTCAGGCAACGAGCGAGACCCACGCCCTTAGTTACCAGCGGATCCTTTTTTGGATGCCGGGCACACTAAGGGGACCGCCTATGATAAATAGGAGGAAGGAGTGGACGACGGTAGGTCCGTATGCCCCGAATCCTCTGGGCAACACGCGGGCTACAATGGCTGAGACAATGGGTTCCGACACCGAAAGGTGGAGGTAATCCTCTAAACTTAGTCGTAGTTCGGATTGAGGACTGTAACTCGTTCTCATGAAGCTGGAATGCGTAGTAATCGCGTATCACTATTGCGCGGTGAATACGTCCCTGCTCCTTGCACACACCGCCCGTCACACCACCCAAAAAGGGCTTGGATGAGGATGTGATGTTTTTGTCATATTCGAATCTAGGTTTTTTGAGGAGGGTGAAGTCGTAACAAGGTAGCCGTAGGGGAACCTGCGGCTGGATCACCTCCTTACACTT